>DASUNL010000202.1:0-13290 GCA_036277175.1 Pyrinomonadaceae bacterium
CTCGCTTCGGGCGCGGATTACCCGACGGCCGCGCGCCTCGCGAACCACGCGGGCGGCGTCGTCGTCACCAAACGCGGCACGGCCGTCGTCTCGGCCGAGGAGCTTCTCGCCTCCGTGCGAACTTATGAATAAGGCTGACGAACAGAACACGGCCGAGGCGGCGTCGCGCGTGCTTGAGCGCAACCGGCTCATCGCGCGCGTGGCGATTGCGCGCAAGAACGGCGCGCGCGTCGTCTTCGCCAACGGCTGCTTCGACCTTTTGCACGTCGGGCACGTCCGCTACCTCGAAGCGGCGCGCGCGTTGGGCGACTTGCTGGTCGTCGGCATCAACTCCGACGAGCAGGTACGGGCGCTCAAAGGCGAGGGCCGCCCCTTCGTCCCGGAGCGCGAGCGCGCCGAGTTGGTCGCATCGCTTCGGGCCGTCGGCCTCGTCACGATTTTCCACGAGCCGACCGTCGAGCAACTCCTCCTCGCCATCCGCCCCGACATTCACGCCAAAGGCACGGACTACACCGAGGAGAGCGTCCCCGAGCGCGACGTGGTGCGCTCCTACGGCGGGAGCGTCCGCATCGTCGGCGACCCGAAGGAGCACTCTTCGACGGAGATGCTCAGGAAAGTGACGAGTGACGAGTGACAAGCGACGAGCAAGAGTTTAGAGTTTAGAGTCCGGAGTCCGGGGTCGAAAACCAAAAAACTGTCTTTTATCCGTGACTCCGGATTCGGGATTGTCTTTAACTCGTCACCTGTCACTCGTCACTCGTCACTGCTTTTATGCGTGTTCTTTTCGTCAAACTCGGGAGCATCGGCGACATCGTCCACACCCTGCCGGCGCTGGCCGCCCTGCGACGCGCCCGGCCCGATGCCCAAATCGCGTGGGCCGTCGAGCCGCGCACGGCCGAAATTCTCCGAGACAACCCGTTTATAAATACCCTCATCGAAATCGACACGAAGGCCTTGAGGCGCTGGCCGGTGTCTGGGGAGACGCTGCTGGCACCGCGTCAGCAGTTGCGCCGGTTACGCGCCTCGGCCTTCGACATTTCTTTAGACTTTCAGGGACTCCTTAAATCCGCACTCGTCGCCCGGCTCTCGGGCGCGCGCCGCCGTGTCGGCTTCTCCCGCGAAACTTTACGCGAACCCGCCTCCCGCTTCCTTCTTACAGAGACCGTACAGACGCCCCCGCGCGCACACGTCATCGGCAAAAATCTTGCACTACTCGCGGGCGCGCTCGCCGTCGCCCCCCCCCGCGAGTTCGAGTTCCCAATCGCCGTCACGGAGGCCCACGAGCGTGAGGCCGACGAAATCCTGTCCCGCGTCGGCAAAAGTTTTGCAATTCTGAACCCCGGCGGCGGCTGGCCGACCAAATTGTGGGACGCGGAGCGTTTCGGCGCACTCGCCGACGCGATTTACAGCGAGCTTGGCCTGCGCTCGGTCGTCACTTACGGGCCGGGCGAGTCGGAGTTGGCCGAGCGTGTCGCGGGCGCGAGTCGGAGGGGCGCGGCCCAAGCGTTCAGCCCGTCGCTTAAAGGGTTTTACTCTTTGGCGCGTCGGGCGGCCGTCTACGTCGGCGGCGACACGGGGCCGACGCACCTCGCCGTCGCGGCCGGGACGCCGGTCGTCGGACTCTTCGGCCCGACCGAGTGGTGGCGAAACGGCAGCCCGCGCCCCGAGGACATCTGCGTCGAGCGAAACGACATCGACTGCCGCGTCGACTGCCACCGCCGCGCCTGCTCGAAGTGGATTTGCATGGACATCGAGGTCGGGCGAGTTTTTGAAGCGGTCGCGGAGCGCCTGCGTCGCGGACGCCTGTTCAAATTTTTGGACGCTCCGGGCGCGCAAGTTTTGGAGACCTCGGGGAGGCGCGCCCTTTGAGCCGTCGCGGCGGGACTTGGGTACAGCGTTGGCGCGTGCCGCTCGGCTTCGTCTGCGCCGCGCTCTTTATCGTACTCGCGCGTCCAGTTTTTTGGACGCTCGTAGTGGGCGGCATAGTCTCGCTCTTCGGCCTCGCCCTGCGCGCGTGGGCCGCCGGCCACATACGCAAGAACGACCGCCTCGCCACCTCCGGCCCTTACGCACACACGCGCAACCCGCTCTACTTGGGAAGCTTCCTGCTCGGCCTCGGGTTCACCATCGCGGCCGGGCGGCCGCTTCTGCTCGGGAGCCTCTTCGCGGCGCTCTTCTTGGGCATCTATTTGCCGGTCATGCGCGTCGAATCGGCTACGCTCGCGGGGCTTTTCGGCAAGGAGTTCGAGCGTTACGCGCGGGCCGTGCCGCTCTTTCTCCCGCGACTGACCCCATACGACGCGGGCGGCGAGCGCGTGAGGTTTGACGCCTCGCTTTACATGCGTTACCGCGAGTATCGCGCCGCCATCGGCTTCGCCGTCGCGCTGTCGCTGCTGGCACTGAAGGACGCGGGGTTACAGTTAGCACAGACGGTTCTGGCCGGACTCGCGCGCTAAGCGTTCACGGCCGGCGGTCAAGAGCTTCGTTAAAGACTCTCATCGATGATTCACCGCGCAGTCACTTTCGTCTTCGCCATCGCGCTCGCGTGCGCCTTCACGCCCGCGCGCGGCGTCTTCGCACACGGCGACGATGACGAGGGCGAGCGAGCGAAGAACGTGCAGCCACTTCCCTTCGAGCCGACCGAGACGCTCGCCTATGACGCGGAGTTCTCGAAGCTCATGCTGCGCGGCATCAAGATTGCCGAGTTCACCTTCACGGCCGGCCGCGCGCCCGACGCGCCCGCCGACGCTTCAAACAACGCCTCTGCTTCAAACGTCTCCGCGAAGCAAGCCGCGTCGGCCGACGCCCCGCGCCTGCTCTTCGTCGGCGACGTGTCGTCGAACGGCTGGTTCAGCAAGCTCTTCAAAATCGACTTCCACTTCCGCGTCGAGTCGCTCGTCGAGCGCGCGCCGTTCTCGGTCGTGAGGACGACGAAGCTCGATGAGCAGGGCAAGCGCGTGCGCCGAAGCGACGCCGTCTTCGACCGCGCGGGCAAGGTCGTCTCTTGGACGGAGATCGACCCGAACGACCCGAACCGCCAGCCGCGCGTCGTCACCTCGCCGCTCGAAGGCGCGGCTCACGACATCGTCTCCGCCATCTACTTCCTGCGCACGCAGAGGCTCGCCCACGGGCAGACCTTCGAGCTGACGCTCAGCGACTCGGGTCAAGTCTACAAAGTCCCCGCGCGCGTCTCGGCCGAGCGCAAGGCCATCAAGACCGTGATTGGGAAGGTCAAGGTGTTGCGCGTCGACGTCGAGTTGTTCGGCGAGGGGCGGCCCGTCCAAGGCGAAGGCAAGATGTCTCTCTGGGTCACCGACGACGCGCGCCGCGTCCCCGTCCGCGCCAAGCTGTCGAGCAAACTCGGCACGCTCGACATCAAGCTGAAAGCCGTAAATAGTAAATCGTAAATCGTGAATCGTGGTTGAGTAGAGGCCCGGCTTGAGTCATGAGATTCAGGCCGGGCTTCAGCCTTTTCCGTTCACGATTGACGATTTACGATTCACGGCTTTTACGGTAAGGTTTGATGGCTCTACCGAAAACAGTCAGGTGAACCTCAGACGGATGACGACGGCGCTGGTCATACACGGCCACTTCTACCAGCCGACGCGCGAGAACCCTTGGACGGGCCGCGTCGAGCGCGAGCCGGGCGCGCGCCCCTTCCACGACTGGAACGAGCGCATTCTCGCCGAGTGCTACCGCCCCAACGCCTTCGCCGAAATCTTTGACGACACAGGCCGCCTCGTCCGCACCGTCAACAACTACGCCCACATCAGTTTCAACTTCGGCCCGACGCTCGCTAGCTGGATTGAGCGCGCAGACCCCGAGGTCTACCAACGCATCCTCGAAGCCGACCGCGAGAGCGCGCGTCGGCGCGCGGGCCACGGCAACGCCATCGCGCAGAGCTATCACCACTCAATCCTCCCGCTCGCCAACGCGCGCGACCTGCGCACCGAAATCCGTTGGGGCATGACGGACTTTCGCCTGCGCTTCCGCCGAGAGCCCGAAGCGATGTGGCTCCCCGAAACCGCGTGCAACGACGCGGTGCTCTGCGCGCTCATCGAGGAGGGCTTGAAGTACGTCATCCTCTCGCCGCGTCAGGCCGCGCGCGTGCGCGCAGGCGGCGCGGATGAATGGCAGGACGTAACGGACGGGCGCGTCGACGCGACGCGCGCATACAAGTTTCTCCACCGCGACGGCTCGGGGCGCAGCGTCGCCGTCTTCTTCTACGACGGCCGGATTGCCAACGCCATCGCGTTCGAGGGCGTGCTCGCGTCGAGCGAAAAACTCATCGCGCTCTTCGAGCACGCGGCGCGCGACGGCGAGGCGTCGCACGTCTCGGCCGCGACCGACGGCGAGAGTTACGGGCATCACTACCGCCACGGCGAACGCTGCCTCGCCTACGCGCTCGAAGAGGTCGCGCCCGCGCGCGGGTTCGAGGTGACGAACTTCGGCGAGGTCTTGGAGCGCGAGCCGCCCGCGTGGGAGGTCGAGATTAGCGAAGGGCCGGGCGGCGAGGGGACGGCGTGGAGTTGCGCGCACGGCGTCGGGCGCTGGCGGCGAGATTGCGGCTGCCACGCCGGACAGAACGAGGGCTGGAATCAAGCTTGGCGCGCGCCCTTACGCGAGGCGCTCGATTTCCTGCGCGACGACGCGGCCGAGAAGTTCGAAGAGGCGGGCGGCGCGCTTCTGCGCGACCCTTGGGCGGCGCGCGACGATTACGCGGAGTTGCTCGTCGACCGCTCGGACTCGGCGCGCGCGGAGTTCTTGCGCCGCCACGCCGCGCACGCGCTGACGGGCGAACAGGCGCGGCGCGTCTTCACGCTGCTCGAAGCGCAGCGCGAGTCGCTCGCGATGTACACGAGCTGTGGTTGGTTCTTCGACGACATCGCGGGGCTTGAGGCGTCGCAGGTCTTGCGCCACGCGGGGCGCGCTTTGGAGCTGCTCGATGAGTCGGGCCTCGACGCGCCGCGCGCGCGGTTTCTCGAAATGCTCGCGGGGGCGCGGAGCAACGTCGACTCGGAAGGCAACGGCGCGGACATCTTTCGTCGCGTCGTCGAGGCTTCTCGCAAGTCTTCGGGCGGCGACGAACGCGCGCACGGCGTCGATGAGAGAGTCGCGGATGAGAGCATTGCTGATGAAAGTGTTGCTGACGAAAGTGTTGTTGATGAGAGCGACGCTGACGAGCGCCTGCTCGAAGAGTTGATATGAGCAAGCGGCGGAAGGCGACGAAGGCGAAGGATGCCGCGACCGAGAAGACGGCCGCGCCTGCTTCGTCGTCGCTACCGCCCGTCCCGGCAGCCGAGCTGGAACGCATCTTCTCGCTCTACTCGCGCGACCCGCACGCGGTTCTCGGCTCGCACCCGCTCGCGTCGGGCGGCGGTCGCGTCGTGCGCGCTTATCGACCCGACGCCGAGCGCGTCGAGCTTTTGGTCGAAGGTC
The DNA here is from genome assembly GCA_036277175.1 of Pyrinomonadaceae bacterium. Taxonomy (GTDB): domain Bacteria; phylum Acidobacteriota; class Blastocatellia; order Pyrinomonadales; family Pyrinomonadaceae; genus DASQDT01. Next base: position 5,440 of record DASUNL010000202.1, read on the forward strand.
GCCGCACGCCCGTCGAGATGTCGCGCGCGCACCCGCGCGGACTCTTCGAGGCCGTCGTCGCGCGCCGCAAAGAGGCGTTTCTTTATCAACTCCGCGTCCATTATCCGAGCGGCGCGGTCTTCACGCAGCGCGACGCCTACGCATACCTTCCGACCTTCGACCCGCTCGACGAACACCTCTTCGGCGAGGGCCGACACGAGCGCATCTATCGGAAGCTCGGCGCGCACGTCCGCGACTTCCGAAGCGTCGGCGGCGTCTCGTTCGCCGTCTGGGCTCCGCACGCCGACGGCGTCAGCGTCGTCGGGAGCTTCAACGACTGGGACGGGCGACTCCATCAAATGCGGCAGCTCGGCTCGTCGGGCGTGTGGGAGATTTTCGTCCCCGACATCCGTGCGGGCGCGCTCTACAAGTTCGAGATACGGCGTCGCGGCGCGCGCGCGGTGCTCAAGGCAGACCCTTACGCGCAGTTCGCCGAAGTGCCGCCCGCGACCTCTTCAATCGTCTTCGAGTCCTCTTTCGAGTTCACCGACGGCGAGTGGATAGCGCGGCGCGAGAGTGAAGACCACCTGCGCAAGCCCCTCTCGATTTACGAAGTCCATCTCGGCTCGTGGCGGCGCGTGATGGAAGAGGAAGGGCGTTCGCTCACCTACCGCGAGACCGCGCCCGCGCTCGCCGACTACTGCGAGCGGATGGGTTTTACGCACGTCGAATTCCTGCCGCTCAAGGGCCACCCTTACGGCGGCTCGTGGGGCTATCAGGTCGCCAACTACTACGCGCCCACCGCGCGCTACGGCGACCCCGACGACTTACGCTTCCTCATCAACTACCTTCACACGCGCGGCCTCGGCGTCATCATGGACTGGGTACCCGCCCACTTTCCGAAAGACGCATGGGCCTTGGGGCGCTTCGACGGCTCGGCTCTCTACGAGCACCTCGACCCGCGAATGGGCGAGCACCCCGACTGGGGAACTTACATCTTCAACTACGGGCGCAACGAGGTTAAGAATTTTCTCGTCGCCAACGCGCTCTACTGGATTGACGAGTGCCACATCGACGGGCTGCGCGTGGACGCCGTCGCCTCGATGCTCTATCTCGACTACAGCCGCGAAGAAGGCCAGTGGCTTCCCAACAAGTTCGGCGGGCGCGAGAACCTCGAAGCCCTCGACTTCATACGCGAGCTGAACGAGACCGTGCATCGACACCGTCCGGGCGTGATGATGATCGCCGAGGAGTCGACGTCTTGGCCGCTCGTCACACGCCCGCCCGAGGACGGCGGACTCGGCTTTAACTTCAAGTGGAACATGGGCTGGATGCACGACACCTTGAAGTACTTCCAGACCGACCCGCTCTACCGTCGCGGCGCGCACCACAATCTCACCTTCGGACTCGTCTACGCATGGAGCGAAAACTTCATCCTCCCCTTCTCGCACGACGAGGTCGTCCACATGAAGGGGTCGATGCTGAACAAGATGCACGGCGACCGATGGCAGAAGTTCGCCAACCTCCGCGCGCTCTACGCATACATGTGGGCGCACCCCGGCAAGAAGCTGCTCTTCATGGGCGGCGAGGTCGCGCAGTGGCGCGAGTGGAGCGAAGAGGAGAGCGTCGACTGGCATCTGCTCGACGAGCCTGAGCACGCGAGCGTGCAGAGACTCATCGGCGACCTCAACCGACTTTACCGCGACGAGCCCGCGCTCTACGAAGCAGACTCCGAGCCTACGGGCTTCGAGTGGCTTGACGTTGACAACGCGCCCGAGAACGTCGTCGCCTTCGCGCGCGTCTCGCCTTCGACCGGACGCCGCGTCATCTGCGTCGGCAACTTCTCGCCCGTCGCGCGCCCCGACTACCGCCTCGGACTCCCGCACGCGGGCACGTACAAACTCCTACTCAACACCGACGCCGCGCGCTACGGCGGGACGGGCACAGACATCGGCGAGTCGTTTGAGGCCGAAGACGCGCCCCACCTCGGACGGCCCTACTCGGCCACGGTCGCGCTCCCGCCCCTCGCCGCGCTCTGGCTCGAAGCCCCGCCCGCGCCCGCCGTTGTGCAGGACGAAGCCGCCTCGAACGAAATTGACGACTCCGCCGTAAGCGCGTCCTTCGACGACGAAGACTCGACCACGCTCGAAGTGGCGACGCCCGTCGTCAACGCGACTCCTGACAGCGACGCGACGACGCGCGAGGCCGCGACGCCCGACGCAACGACTCCCGACGAATGAGCACGCGACGCGCCGACACATCCGCGGACAGCGCGCCCCTCATCATCGGCCACCGCGGCGCGTCTTGGGCCGCGCCCGAAAACACCCTCGCCGCTTTTGCGCGCGCACTCGATGACGGCGCTGACGGACTCGAATTCGACGTCCGCCTCGCGCGCGACGGCGTGGCCGTCTGCATCCACGACGCGACGCTCGAACGCACCGCCCTGTGCCGCGCGCGCGTCTCCGCACTCACCTCGCGCGAACTCTCCGAAACTTCCGCCGGCACTTGGTTCAACCGAAAATTCCCCGCCCGCGCGCTCGACGCCTACGAGCGCGAGCGCATCCCCACGCTCGCCCAAGTTTTCGAGCTTGCGGGCCGACGCTCGAAGGCGCTTTACGTCGAGATGAAGTTCGAGGCCCGTGAAGCGTTCGCGCCGCTCGCGGCCGAGGTCGTCAGGCAAATTCGCGCGCACCGACTCGAAGACGTGTGCGTCGTCGAGAGCTTCGCGCTCGAAGCGGTCGCCGAAGTCAAACGCCTCGCGCCCGACCTGCGCGCGGCCGCGCTCTTCGAGCGCAAGCTCACGCGCCCGTCCCCCTCGCGCCGCCGCATCGTAGAGCAGGCGCTCGCGTGCCGCGCCGACGAGGTTGCGCTACACCACTCGCTCGCGCGCGCCGCGCTCGTTCGCGAAGCGAGAGAGAGAGGCTTGCGCGCAGTCGTCTGGACGGCCGACCATCCCTCGTGGGCGCGCCGCGCCGTCGAGCTATCTTTACGCGCCGTCATCACCAACCGGCCCGCCGAGATGCGCGCCGCGCTCGACGCGCAACTTCAAAGACGATGAGCGAACGCGCCCGAGACTCCGACCAAATCTTCGCGCGCCCGCCGCACTACACGCTCCACCTGCGCGGCGGCGGCCGACGCGCCCAATGGTCTTTCGACGCGCGCCCCGACTATAACGTCCTCTTCCTCCTCGAAGGCGCTCTCTCTTGGCGCACGGGCGGCGATTCTTCACGCGGCGACCACGAAGCGACGGGCGGCGTTGCAACGACGAGCGTCGCGGAAGTGGAGGACGTCGCGCAGCCGGGCGGCGTTACAGAAGCGAGCGGCGTCGCGGAGGTGAGCGGCATCGTGAAGACGGGCGACGCGCTCCTCGTCGCGCCCGGCGAGACTCTTTACGTTAAATCGTCCGCCGCGTCCGAGACGCTTCTGCTTTCGCTCGCGCCCGCGCATGTCCTCGACTGCGCCGCGCGCAGCCGCCTCACGCGCTCCGACGCGCTCATCACCTTCCGTCACCACGCGGCCGACGACGACCCGCGACTTGCGCGCGCCGCGCGCGACATGTGCGACGAGCTTTTGGAAGATTCCGCCGGTCGCGAGGTCGTCCTCGCCGCGCTCGTCGAACAAGCGACCGTGCATCTGCTTCGTCGTCACGCGCACGTTCGCCGCGCGGCCGAGATGGAGCTTTCGCGCGCTGGGCTGGTTGACCGCCGCATACGCCGCGCCGTCGAGCTGATGCACTCGCGGCTCGAACGCGACCTGCCGCTCGAAGAGATAGCTTCGGCCGCGCACCTCTCCCCTTTCCACTTCGCGCGCCTCTTCAAAAAGTTGACCGGCGCGACCCCGCACGCCTACCTCGCGCAGCTCCGCGCCGAGCGCGCACGCGCGCTGCTCGCCGAGACCGACCTCTCGATAACTGAAGTCGCCTCGCGCGTCGGCTACATGAGTCCGAGCCACTTCGCGAAAGCCTTCCGACAGGCGTCGGGCCTCTCGCCGCGCGCCTTCCGCAAGGCCCTCGTCCGACGCTGAGAAAATTTTTCTCGCGCCCCGGCGCGGCCGCGCGCAAGACCGGGCCGTCGGCGGCGTTCAACGGCCAGCCAGAATTTCGGCGCGACGCGAAGGACGGTCAAAAGGCCATCCGGGTCGGCACGTTCGGGCTCGCCGCGCGACGCGCAACCAGAATCTCGAAAGGACTTGCCACATGAAAAAGCTCTCTCTCAGACTCGCCGCCGCGCTCCTGACCTTCAGCCTCGGTATTACCGCCAGCGCGCTTCTCATCACCCGGACACGCGCGCGCCACGGCCCCGCGCCGCAACCGCCCGCCGCCGTCGAGAATACTCTGGAGATGGTCTTCGTCCTCGACACGACCGGCTCGATGGGCGGCCTGCTCGAAGGCGCGAAGCAGAAAATCTGGGGCATCGTCAACGACGTCATGCAGCAGCCCTCGAAGCCTTCGGTGCGCATCGGACTCGTCGCCTACCGCGACCGAGGCGACGCCTACGTCACGCAGGTGCTCCCCTTAACGAACGACCTCGACCGCGTCTACACGACCCTGATGGACTTCCGCGCCGAGGGCGGCGGCGACACGCCTGAGAACGTGCGGCGCGCGCTCGCCGATGCCGTCTCGCGCGCCGGCTGGTCGCAAGGGAAGCCCGACCGCGTCGCGCGCATCATCTTCCTCGTCGGCGACGCCCCGCCGCACGACGACTATCAGGACGAGCCCGACGTGCTCAAGACGACACAGCTCGCCGTCGAGCGCGGCATGATGGTCAACACTATTCAGTGCGGGCAGATTGGCGCGACGACGCCCGTCTGGGAGTCGATTGCGCGGCGCGGCGAGGGTCAGTACTTCCGCATCGCGCAGGACGGCGGCGTCGAGGCCGCCATCGCGACGCCCTACGACACGCGCCTCTCCGAGCTGGCCGCGCGGCTCGGCGGCACGTACATGGCGTATGGCGGCGGCGCGGGCGCGGCGGGCGAGAAGTACCGCGCCGACGCTGACGCCAAACAGAAGGAGGCCGAGACTCGCATCGTCGCGAGCGCACCCGCCGCGGCCACCGCCGACCGCGCCGCCAACAAGGCCATGAACCGCGACGCATACGTCGGCGACCTTCTGCAAAGCATCGAGAACGGGTCGCTGACGCTCGACGGGGTCAAGGAAGACGACCTGCCCAACGAGTTGCAGAAGCTCCCGAAGGACGAGCGCGCGAAGGTCGTCGAGACTCGGCTCGGCGAGCGCAAGAAGCTGCGCGAAGAGATCACGACGCTCTCACGTCAACGCGACGAGTTCATCGCCGCCGAGCGTAAGAAGAAAGCCGGCGCGAGCGCCCAGACCGGCTTCGACGCGGCCGTCTCCACCGCACTCAAAGGCCAGCTCGCGCGGCGCGGCATCAAGTAAACGCGCCCGCGACACGCGCGACACTCAAGCGCGGCGAAACCGAAACGACTGAAGCGGCGGCTCACCCCGCCGCTTCTTTTTTCGCCCGCGCCGAGGCGTTTAAGCAATCCCCCGCTCCTATTCCGCAAGATATGACAAGACACGCCGCGCCGCGTCCGTTATGCTCTCCACCTACTTTGGTTGAAGGAGACAAACTAATTGTCAGTTGAGAAGAACGGGACTGCAATCGCGCCGGCCGAAGGCCGACTCGGCGTGCTGCTCGTCGGCCTCGGGGCCGTCAGCACGACTTTCATCGCGGGCGTCGAGGCCATCAAGAAGGGCTTGGCCGAGCCGGTCGGAAGCCTCACGCAGATGGGCACGATTCGCTTGGGCCGTCGCACGGACAACCGCGTCCCGCTCATCAAGGACTTCGTCCCGCTCGCCGACCTCAAAGACATTGTCTTCGGCGCGTGGGACATCTTCCCCGACTCGGCCTACGAGGCGGCGATGACGGCCGGCGTGCTCGAAAAGGAACTGCTCGCGCAGCTCAAGACGCCGCTCCGCAAGATTAAGCCGATGAAGGCCGTCTTCGACCAGCAGTACGTCAAGCGTCTCTCGGGCACGAACGTCAAAGAGGGTAAGAACAAACTGAAGCTTGCCGAGCAGCTCATCGAGGAGATAGCCGACTTCAAGCGCCGCAACAAGTGCAAGCGCCTCGTCATGGTCTGGGCCGCCTCGACCGAAATCTTCTTAAAGCCACACGCCGTACACAAGACGGTCGAATCCTTCGAGCGCGCGATGCGCGAGAACCACAAGGCCATCGCGCCGTCGATGGTCTACGCCTACGCCGCCATCAAGTCGGGCGTCCCCTTCGCCAACGGCGCGCCGAACCTGACGGTCGACGTGCCCGCGCTGATGAAGCTCGCCAACGAGCACAGCGTCCCCCTCTGCGGCAAAGATTTTAAGACCGGACAGACGTTGATGAAGACCATCCTCGCTCCCGGTTTGAAATCGCGCATGTTGGGCCTGCACGGCTGGTACTCGACGAACATCCTCGGCAACCGCGACGGCGAGGTCTTGGACGACCCCGAGTCGTTCAAGACGAAGGAAGAGTCGAAGCTCTCCGTGCTCGAATACATCCTCCAGCCCGACGTCTACCCGCAGCTCTACAAAGACTTCTCGCACGTCGTCCGCATCAACTACTACCCGCCGCGCGGCGACAACAAGGAGGGCTGGGACAACATCGACATCTTCGGCTGGCTCGGCTACCCGATGCAGATCAAGATTGATTTCCTCTGCCGCGACTCCATCCTTGCCGCGCCCATCGTCTTAGACCTCGCGCTCTTTTTAGACCTCGCGCAGCGCGTCGGGATGCGCGGCGTGCAGGAATGGCTCTCCTTCTATTTCAAGTCGCCGATGACCGCGCCCGGACTCTACCCCGAGCACGACATCTTCATCCAACTGATGAAGCTCAAGAACACGCTCCGCCCCCTGCGCGGCGAAGACCTAATCACCCACCTCGGCCTCGAATACTACGACTGAGGCGACAGGCCAGCGGCGAGTTTCAAAGACTTCGGAGGGCGCGGACGCGAGCACGTCCGCGCCCTCTTTTTCTCGCCCGCGCACCTTTTTTTTCGTCCGCACTAGCACGAAATTTCTTATTTCCGCCCGACGCGAAGTGACTCTGACGGCTGACACGCTTTGCTACGCCGTCAGACGTTTAGGTGCGGCGCGACACTCGCGTCGCTTCAATTTTTCGTAGTGTGTCTTTTCCTGTCAGCCCACATCTGACGGAATCTGTCACGCGCGTTTGACGACGCATGTATAATTCTGTGTAGCCGAACGCGAGAAGCACCCTCATATTTTGTGGTGACAAAAAACTTTCAGTCGTATATATAGTGCGCACGGCGCGTGCGCGGACGCTTGTGAGGAGGGCTTGGCGGCGAACTGCCGCCGCGCGCGGCGCATCAATTAATGTTGCGGTTCGTTCTTTGCATGGAGTGGGTGGGTTTCCGGCGGCCCGTTGCGGGTCGCGGGCCGAGCGGCGGTCGCAAGAAGGGATTTTGACCGGCGCGGGGTGTAACGGAAAGCCCTTCAGCGGTGTCTGCTCCAGCAGGGAGGACGACCATGATCGCAGAGATGGAGATGCAAAAAGTAACAGCAGGGAACACGGTCTTTCTTGACCCCGACCAGAAGAGTCCTCGTGCGCAGGAGTTCGAGGAGAAGCTCGGGGCGCGCATCGTCGGGCAGGAGCGCGCCGTGCGTCGGATGAGCGGCCTCTACCAGATTTTCTTGGCCGGGATGAACCCGACCAGCCGCCCCGTCGGCACGATGCTCTTCCTCGGCCCGACCGGCTCAGGCAAGACGCGCGTCGTCGAGGCCGCCGCCGAAGTCCTCTTCGGCGACCCAAACGCCGTCATCAAAATCGACTGCGCCGAGTTTCAGCACTCGCACGAGATCGCTAAGCTCATCGGCTCGCCGCCGGGATACCTCGGCCACCG
>DASUNL010000203.1:0-13901 GCA_036277175.1 Pyrinomonadaceae bacterium
AAGTCAACTCGAAGGTCGCGCCGTAGGCGGCCGTGACGTTCGCCAGCGTCTCCTGCATCATCGCCTTGACGCGCGTCCGCACCTCGTCGTTGTGCGTGCGTACCGTGCCGGTCAGACGCACCTCGCCGGCGATGACGTTGAAGCGGTTGCCGCCGTGAATGCTTCCGACCGAGATGACGAGCGGCTCAAGCGGGTCGATGCGACGGCTGCGTATGTTCTGAATCGCGGTCACGCACTCGGCCGCGACGACGACGGAGTCGATGCCGTTCTGCGGCTGCGCGCCGTGCGAGCTTTTGCCTTTAATCGTAATCCGGAAAAGGTCGGACGAGGCCATCGCCGGGCCGCTGTGAAAGCCTATCTGCCCGGCCTGTAGGTTCGGCTCGGTGTGCAGCCCGAAGATGGCCGACGGGCGCGGGTTCTCAAGCGCGCCCTCTTTAATCATCAGACGCGCGCCGCCCTCTTCACCGGCGGGCGGCCCTTCCTCGGCCGGTTGAAAGATGAACTTGATAGTGCCCGGAATCTCGGCGCGCATCCCCGCGAGCACTTCGGCGACGCCTAGTTCGACGGTCGTATGCACGTCGTGCCCGCAGGCGTGCATGACGCCCTCGTTGCGCGACTTGTAAGGGACGTCGCGCGCCTCGCGTATCGGGAGCGCGTCCATGTCTGCGCGGACGGCGACGACCGGGCCGGGCCGCCCGCCCTTCAAGATGGCCGTGACGCCGTGACGCGCGACGCCGGTCTTAACATCGGTCAGTCCAATCGCGCGCAGGCGTTCGGCGACGACGCGCGACGTTCTCTCTTCACGGTTCGACAACTCCGGGTTCATGTGGAAGTCGCGACGCTGCGCGACGAGTCGTTCGCGCATCGCTTCGGCGGCGGCCGCAATCTTTTGCGCGCGTGCGTCCTGCGCGTTCGACGCGGAGAGCGTGCGTGTGTCGCTGCTCGTCGGGCGCGCCAGCGAAGCGGCGGCGACGAGCGTGGCGGCGAGTGCGAGAGTTATTTTAACGGCGGGCTTGCGTCTCATCTTCATAAGCTCCGTTTAAGCTCCGAAGAGCGACCCGTCGCGTCTGCGCGGACGCTCGTGCTGGCGCTGGAAGCGCCGGTAGAGGGTGATGCCGAACCAGAACTCGTAGAAGACGGCGAGCATGACGACGGCCGCGACGACCGACACGAGCAGCGACCCCGTCACCTTCTCCATGACGACGTAGAGTCCGCCCGCGATGCCGAGCGCGAGCGGCACGAGCGCGGCGACGACCAAACGCCCCGCGAACGTGTGGAAGTGCTCGGTTTCCTCGCCGCGCTCGACGATGCGGTGGTACGCGGCCGGCGTCATCAGAAGCACGATTGACAGGGCGACGAGCGCGAGGCTCGCCAGATGCACGTATTGCGAGAGCGCGGGGAGTTTCTCGAAGCCCGGCATCAGGGTCGCGATGAGTTGGAAGCCCAAAAGCGCCTGCACGCCCGGCAGAACCATCCTCGCTTCCGTCAGGACGTGCTTGATGCGGTCGCCGAGCTTCGTGCCGCCTGCCTGCCCGCCAACTCCCTGCCCGACGGCTTCTTGTTCGCCCGCCGTCGTCTGCTTCTCGGCCGTCGCGTCCTGCGCTTTCTCCGCGCCTCTGCCCTCTTCGGTCTCCACCTTCACAGCCTCCTTCGACGCCGCCGCGCCCGTCCGCGCGCCGACCTCAAGCCCGTACCAGAAAAAGAGCGCGGCGACGAGCGCGCCGAATCCGGCGACCGCGCCGACCGTGCTCCCGCCTACCTGTGCGGCGGCGACGTAGACGTCGATTCCGAGCGCGAGCGCGAACGGCAGAAGCGCCCACGTCATCGCGCGCGTCGCGTAAGCGTGAATCTCAACGGTGTCCTCGCCGCGCTCGACGATGCGGTGGTAGGCCGTCGGCGCGACCAGAAGCGTGAGCGCCGCGAGCAGCAGCCAGAGCGCGACGAGCATGAGCAGTTGCGAAGAGAACGGCAGACGCTCGTACCCTTCTTCGAGGAAGGCGCGAAACTGAAACCCGATGAGCAGGTGCGCGCCTAAAATCAGGATGCGCCCCTCGTCGAGCGCGTACTGGACTTTGTCTTTAAGCTCGGCCATTCGACCCCTTCGCCGCCCGCGTGTGGCCGACGAATATATCAGAACCGCGCGCCCAAACAGAAAAAGTCGCGCGCACGCCTTCGCCGTGTGATACGTTTTCGACGGCGCGGGCACAAGCACAAACGACGGGAGCGGACGACATGAAGACCTTGGGCATCATCGGCGGCATCGGGCCGGAATCGACCATCGAGTATTACCGCCTGCTCATCGACACGTTTCAGGAGCGGACGCGCGACGGGAGCTACCCGCACGTCATCGTCAACAGCATCGACCTCAAGAGGATGATCGATTGGTTCACGAAAGGTGAGCTGTCAGAGGTCGTCGAATATCTCACCGGCGAGCTTCAAAGACTCGCGCGGGCCGGGGCCGACTTCGCCTTGCTCTCCGCCAACACCCCGCACGCGGTCTTCGACGCGCTCAGCACGCGCTCGCCCATTCCCCTCTTGAGCATCGTCGAGGCGACGTGCGCGGAGGCGAAACTGCGCGGCCTCAAAAAGCTCGCCCTCTTCGGCACGCGCTTCACGATGCAGGGGCGCTTCTACCCCGAAGTGTTCACCAGAGAGGGCGTTGCGCTCGTCGTGCCCGACGAAGAAGAGCAAGCGTTCATCCACGAACGGTACATGAACGAACTGCTCAAGGGCGTCTTCCTTGAAGAGACGCGGGAGCGTCTCGTCGCGATAGCGGGTCGGTTGAAGGAGAGCGAGGGCGTCGAAGGACTCATCCTCGGCGGGACGGAACTGCCCTTGATTCTGCGTGGCGAGTCGGCCGCCGGTCTGCCCTTACTCGACACGACGCGGATTCACGTCAACGCCGCCGTCGCGCAATTACTGTCTTAGCCGCGTGAGCTCGCGCTTGAGGACTTTGCCGGTCGGGCCTTTCGGGAGTGAGTCGACGACGTGCAAAGTCTTCGGGCACTTGTAGTCGGCCAAGTGCGCGCGGCAGAACTCGATTAGCTCCTCCTCGGCGGCGTTCGCGCCCTCGCGCAAGACGACGTAGGCCGCGACCTCCTCGCCGTACAGCTCGTCGGGGACGCCGACGGCGGCGGCCTCGGCGACGGCCGGGTGGCTGTAGAGCAGCTCGTCTATCTCGCGCGGGTAGATGTTCTCGCCGCCGCGAATAATCATGTCCGACTTGCGGTCGACGATGAAGAGGAAGCCGTCCGAGTCTTTGTATCCCACGTCGCCCGTGTGAAACCACCCCGAGCGGAAGGCGCGGCGCGTCGCCTCTTCGTTCTTGTAGTAGCCCTTGAAGATGTTCGGGCCGCGCAAGACTATCTCGCCCGCCTCGCCCGCCGCGACTTCGCGGTCTTCCTCGTCGAAGACGCGCACCTCGTTGCCGATGGGCAGGCCGCACGAGCCGGGGCGACGACGCTCGTCGGGCGGGTTGAAGGTCGAGCGGCAGGTCGATTCCGAAAGCCCGTAGCCCTCGACGACGAGACAGCGGAAACGCTCCTCGAACCGCCGCATGACTTCGACGGGCACGGGCGCGCTCCCGCACATCGCGAAGCGGAGCGAGTCGGTCTGAAACTCTTCCGGAACGCCGTCCGGATATTTCGCGAGCAGCATCGAGAGCATCGTCGCCACCGAGCCGAAAGAGGTGACGCGGTGCTCGGAGACTATCTGCCAGAAGCGCGTCGCCGAGAAGCGCGGGCTGACGACGGTCGAGCCGCCCGCGTACATGGCCGTCGCGGTCGTCACCGTCACGGCGTTCATGTGAAAGAGCGGCATGATGGTCAACAGGCGGTCGTCCTCCGTGAAGCCCATCCACTCGGTTATCTGCCGCGCGTTCGCTAAAAGGTTTGCGTGCGTGAGCAGACAGCCTTTGGGCTTTCCCGTCGTCCCCGACGTGTAGATGATGATGGCCTCGTCGTCGGCCTCGATTGGCGTGCCCTTGAACGCCGCGTCGTCGTCGGAGGGGTCGTCGGAGAGGTCGTCGCCCGCAGCCTCGACGTTCTCGAACTTGAGCGGGGTGAGCGTCTCGCCGAGCGACTCGAACACTTCGAGCACCTGCCCTTCAAACTCGGGGTGATAGAGCAACACCTTCGCCTCGGAGTTGCCGACGACGTAGGCCATCTCCTCCGCCTTGAGGAGCGAGTTGACCGGCCCGGCCAGCGCGCCCAGCTTGAAGCAGGCGAAGTAGGCGGCGACGTACTCCACGCCGTTCGGCAGCAGCAGGCTGACCACGTCGCCCTTGCCGACGTCGAGACCCGCGAGCAGGTTGGCCGTGCGGTTGACGGCGCGGTCGAACTCCGCGTAGGTGTAGCTCCGCCCGTCCGCCTCGGAGATGAGGAAGGTTTTGTCGGGGGTCGCCGAGGCGCGACTTTCGAGCAGACGCCCGAGGGTCTGCGGGCCTTCGTCGCTCGCGCGCGCACCCACTTTTCGCTTTTCACCGCTCGTCACAGTTGGTATATTTGCGGCGTCGATTTGCAGCTTCGGACGCGCGCCCTCGTCTTCCGTTAAGTTCGATGTGGCGCGCGTAGCTTATCGAAAACGCTTGCCCGTAGACAACGCCGCAGCAGTCCCGCGCCTGACACACAGGAGAGTTTGAGCGCCTTCGGGCCGTTGGCGAGGCTCGAAGGCGTCGAGCGCCTTATGGAGACTTATCGCAATTTCATCGGCGGCCAATGGACGGAATCATCCTCCGCCAAGACGGTCGAGAACATCAACCCGGCCGACACTTCGGACGTGCTCGGCACCATCCGACTCGCGACGCGCGAGGAGGCGCGCGCGGCCGTCGAGTCGGCGTCGGAAGCCTTCCGCGCGTGGCGCACGACGCCCGCGCCCGCGCGCGGACGCATCGTCGCACGCGCCGCGCGGATGCTCGAAGAGGACAAGGAGAACCTCGCGCGACTGCTGACGCGCGAGGAGGGCAAGACCATCTCCGAGGCGCGCGGAGAGATTCAGCGCGCCGCCAACGTCGCGGACTTCTGCGCGGGCGAGGCGCGGCGTCTGAACGGCGAGACGATTCAGTCGGAGCTGCCCGCCAACTTCGCATACACTTTGAAACAGCCGCACGGCGTCGTCGCCTGCGTCACGCCTTGGAACTTCCCCGTCGCCATCCCCGTCTGGAAAATCGCGCCCGCGCTCGTCGCCGGAAACACCGTCGTCTTTAAACCCGCCACGCTCGTCCCGGCGACGGCCGCGCGCGTCGTCGAGATTTTCGCCGAAGCCGGACTCCCGCCCGGCGTCTTGAATCTCATCCTCGGCTCGGGGTCGGACGCGGGCGACGAGATTGTGAATCACCCGGCCGTGCGCGCCATCTCGTTTACGGGGTCGAACTCGGTCGGCCTCAAGCTCTACGAGCAGGCGGCGCGGCGCGGCGTCAAAGTCCAGTGCGAGATGGGCGGCAAGAACCCCGTGGTCGTCCTCGAAGACGCAGACCTTGAGCTGGCCGTCGAGTGTACGGCGCAGGGCGCGTTCGGCTCGACGGGCCAGCGTTGCACGGCGACGAGTCGCGCCGTCGTAGTCGACGAAGTAGCGGACGACTTTATTGAGCGCATCGTGGCGCGCGCGCGCGGCCTGCGACTCGGCAACGGTCTCGACCCCGCGACCGAGGTCGGGCCGATTGTTGACGAGTCGCAGTTCAAATCTGTCCTGAGCTACACGGACATCGGCAAAGAAGACGGCGCGACGCTGGCTTGCGGAGGCGGGCGCGCAGAGGGCGACGGACTCGACAAAGGCTTCTTCGTCCAGCCGACGGTCTTTACGGGCGTCGCGCCCGAGATGCGTGTCGCGCGCGAAGAGATTTTCGGGCCGGTGCTCTCGGTCTTGCGCGTCAAAGATTTTGAGGAGGCGATGCGCGTCGCCAACGACAGCGAGTACGGCCTCTCCTCGTCCGTCTTCACGAACGACGCGGCGCGCGTCTTCCGCTTCGTCGACGAGATTGAGACCGGCATGACGCACGTCAACTCGCCGACGACCGGCGGCGAAGCGCACATCCCCTTCGGCGGCATCAAGGCGACCGGCATCGGCGAGCGCGAACAAGGCTCAACCGCGCTCGACTTCTACACGGAGCTAAAGGTCGTCTACGTCGACTACACCGGCCGCAAACGCGAGGGCAACCTGTACTGACCCGACGGCCCGCAAACGAAGACGGACGATGTTGAGACGGACACTCACCTGCGCGCTAATGCTTCTCGCCTGCGCCACGGCGGCGGCGGCGCAGACGGCGCACGACCGCAGCGTCTACCGTCTGTCGCTGCCCGGCAAAGACTGGGCGGTGGACTTGTCGCTCGGCGGTTTCGAGTTCGTGACCGAGGTCGTCAGCGACGACGGCGGGCAGGTGCTAATCCACGCCGCCCGGCGGCAAAAGCCGGGGCCGCTCATGCTCTTCGTCGCGCTCATGCCCGCCAAGACGCAGGGCGGCGCGGCGGATTTCATGCAGCACTCGCTTGAGCGTCTGAAGAAGGCGAGGCTTTTGGACGGCACGCCCAAGACCTCGGAGTACAAGTCGCTGGCCGTCGCCAAATATAAGCAGACGACGTCGTTCCTGCCGGTCGCGCTCGGCTCCGTCTTAGTCCCCGCCGAGCCTCTCGCCACTCCGCGTCACACCATCTCGGCCTATCTCGTGCGCGAAGATGTCTGGCTGCACATTAGTCTCGGGGCGACGAAGTCTCTGAAGGCCGAAGACGAGACGCTCTTCTACTCTCTGCTCGACTCAGTGAGCCTCACCGACACGACGCGCCCGGCCGCGACGAGCCTCGACCATTTCTACAAGGGCCAACAGCTCTACCGGCGCAAGGAGTACGAGAAGGCGCTCGAACACTTCCGCCCCGCGCTTGAGCTTGAGGCGCGCGAGCGTCGGCTCAACGAAGAGGCGTGGCGGCGGCTCGTCTGGGAGGCGTCGAACGCTTACGCGCAGACGGGGCGTCACGATAAGACGAAAGAGGTTTTCGAGTACGGCCTCGCGACCGACCCGACCTACACCCCTTTTCATTACGGGCTGGCGCGCATGTACGCCAACCTCGACGACCTCGACAACACCATCGCGTCGCTACGGAAGGCTCTCGCGAAACGTGAGGGCGACGAGCGGCGCATCAACCTCGCCATGCTGCCCGACCCTTTGAAAGACCCGGCCTTCGCGCGCTTTCGCAAGGTCGAGAAGTTTCGCAAAGCGTTGAAGGATTTGAGGTGACGCGCGCGCGGCGTGTCGCGCGCGGAGCGCGGCGCGGCGACTGAGAGAGCGCGCGTTTTAGTTCTTAAGCAATCTTTGCAGACGGAGAGGCGCAAGATGAGCACAGTTGAGACTAGACAGACGCAGTCCGAGACGGTGCGCAAGCACAAAGAGTTTCTCTTCCCGGCCGTCGCCACCTACTATCAGGAGCCGCTCGCGCTCGTGCGCGGCGAGGGCATGTACGTCTGGGACGACACGGGCGCGCGCTACCTCGACTGCTTCGGTGGCGTCCTGACCGTCAGCGTCGGCCACGCCAACCCGAAAGTTAACGAGGCCATCATCCGGCAGGTGCAGACCATCCAGCACACCTCGACGCTCTACGCCAACAAGCCGCAGTCAGACCTCGCCGAGAAGCTTCACCAAATCACGCCCGGCCGACTCAGCAAATCCTTCTTCACCAACAGCGGCACAGAGGCCGACGACATGGCCGTCCACGCGGCGAAGCTCGCCACCGGCCGCCACGAAATCGTCGTCCTGCGTCACAGCTACTCGGGCCGCTCGGCGACGGCGCTTTCGGCCACCGGCCACTCGACTTGGCGTCCGCTCCCGCCGCAGGTCGCCGGAATCGTCCACGCGCGCGCGCCCTACTGCTACCGCTGCCCGCTCAACTTGTCCTACCCCAAGTGCGGACTCGCCTGCGCCGAAGACATCGAAGATTTAATCATGACCGCGACGACGGGCGAGATTGCGGCCTTCATGGCCGAGCCAATCTTGGGCGTCGGCGGATTCATCGTCCCGCCCGAAGGCTACTTCGAGCGCGCCGCCGAAATCGCGCGCGCGCACGGCGGGCTGTTTATCGCCGACGAGGTGCAGACCGGCTGGGGGCGCACCGGCGACAAGTGGTTCGGCATCGAGCACTGGAACGTCGAGCCGGACATCATCACCTCGGCCAAGGGCATGGGCAACGGCGTCCCCATCGGGATGACGACGGCGACGACCGAAGTGGCCGACAAGTTTCCGGGCCTCACGTTTTCGACCTTCGGCGGCAACCCCGTCTCGATGGCCGCCGCGCTCGCCGTCATACAGGTCATCGAGGAAGAAGATTTGAAGACCAACGCCGCGACCGTCGGCGCGTATCTCCGCCAGCGTCTCGAAGAGCTCAAAGACAAGTACGAGGTCATCGGCGACGTGCGCGGGATGGGCTTGATGCAGGCCGTCGAGCTTGTTAAAGACCGCGAGACCAAGGAGCCGCACCCGCAAGCCGTGCTGCACGTCTTCGAGGAGACACGTCGTCGCGGCGTCCTCATCGGCAAGGGCGGCCTCTACGCCAACGTCATACGCACGGGCATGATGCTCAACTCCACGCGCGACAACGTCGACGAGATGATTGCAGCCCTCGACGCCGGGTTTGCGACGTTGAAATGAAGTCGGCCAAGCCACTCATCCTCTTCGCATTCTTGCTCGGCTGCTCCGGCGCGGGGGCGGTGGCCGAGCGCACGGACGCGCCGCTTGCGCCGACGCCGCAGCCTTCCGCAACGGTCGCGCCCCAGTCATCGGACGCGCGTGCGGGCGAGCTTCGTCAGTTCTTCAAGGACACGGCCGGGTGCTTCGTCCTCTACGACGCGAAGCGTGGCGTCTACGTCCGCCACGACGCGGCGCGCGCGAGCGAACGCTTCAACCCGAAGTCGACTTTTAAGATTCCGAACTCGCTCATCGGCCTCGACTCCGGCGTCATCCGCGACGCGAACTTCAAAATCAAGTGGGACAAGGAGAAGTACCCATCAACCGGCGCGGACGTCGAGCCGTTCAAGTATTGGTGGCGCGACCACACATTGCGCTCGGCCTTCCGCAACTCGGTCGTCTGGTACTACCGCGAGATCGCGCAGCGCGTCGGCCCCGAAAGGATGAAGTCTTACGTCGAAGGCTTCGGCTACGGCGACGCGAACACTTCGGGGGCGGTCGACCAGTTCTGGCTCAACGGCACGCTGAAGATTTCGGCCGACGAGCAGTTGGAGTTCCTGCGCCGCCTCGAAGCTGGCAAGCTCCCCGTCTCCGAGCGCGCGCTCGACACGGTCAAAGAAATCATGGTGCAGGAAAAGACGCCGCGTTACACCCTGCGCGCCAAGACGGGCGGCGGCCCAATCGCCGAGGGCCGCGTCATCGGCTGGTACGTCGGCTACGTCGAGACGCCCGACAACACCTACTTCTTCGCCATGAACATCGACGGCCCGACCTACCTCTCGATACGCGACCGGCGCATCGAGATAAGCAAACAAGTCCTGCGCCACCTCGGCGCGCTGCCGGCCGAGTGAAGTTTAAGTCGGACGTTGACCTCTCGCGGGAGACTGCATGAAGACACTGATTCGTAATGGACGCATCGTCACGGCCGTGGATGACTACAGGGCCGACGTGCTGATTGACGGCGAGAGGGTGTCGGTCATCGGCGCGAAGTTGGAGATGGAGGCCGACACGGTTATCGACGCGGGCGGAAAGCTCGTCATTCCGGGCGGCATCGACCCGCACACGCACATGGAGTTGCCGTTCGGCGGGACGGAGTCGTCGGACGATTTTCGCACCGGCACGATCGCGGCGGCGCACGGCGGGACGACCTCCATCATCGACTTCGCCGTGCAGTACAAGGGCGAGTCGCTCATACAGGGCTTGGACAACTGGCACAAGAAGGCCGAGGGCAAGTGCGCGATTGACTACGGCTTCCACCTCATCACGACCGAACTCGAAGACAACCAGATTGAGGAGATGCACGCCTTGATGGACGAGGGCGTGACGAGCTTCAAGCTCTTCATGGCCTACCCCGGCGTCTTCCTCGTCGACGACGCGACCATCTTCCGCGCGATGTCGGCCGCCGGAGAGCGCGGCGGACTCATCTGCATGCACGCCGAGAACGGCATCGTCATCAACGAAATCATCAAACGCGCGCTCGCCCAAGGTCGCACCGCGCCGAAGTATCACGCCTTAACGCGCCCGACGCGCGCCGAGGCCGAAGGCGTCCATCGCGCCATCGCGATTGCCGAGATGGCCGAGTCGCCCGTCTACATCGTCCACCTCTCTTGCGCCGACGCGCTCGACCAAGTGCGCGAGGCGCGCGACCGTGGCTTGTCCGCCTTCGCCGAGACGTGCCCGCAGTATCTTTTCCTTTCGGTGGACGACTACGGCGAGGGCTTCGAGGGCGCGAAGTACGTGATGACGCCCCCTTTGCGCGAGCAGTGGAATCAGGCAGAGCTTTGGAAGGGCTTGAAGTCGGACGACCTGCAAGTCATCTCGACCGACCACTGCCCCTTCTGCATGAAGGAGCAGAAGGAGCTGGGCCGCGACGACTTCACGAAAATCCCGAACGGCGCGCCCGGCGTCGAACACCGCATGTCGCTCATCTATCACGGCGGCGTCGTCGAACAGCGCATCTCTCTGAACCGCTTCGTCGAGCTGACTTCGACGGCCGCCGCAAAGATGTTCGGACTCTTCCCACGCAAAGGAACCATCGCCGTCGGCTCTGATGCCGACATCGTCGTCTTCGACCCCGAAGCCGACCAAGTTATCTCGGCCTCGACGCACCACATGAACGTCGACTACTCGGCCTACGAGGGCCGCAGGCTCAAGGGCGCTGTCGACACGGTGCTGTCGCGCGGGCGCGTCGTCGTCGAAGGCGGCGAGTTCAAAGGCAAGTCGGGCGACGGGCAGTTTTTAAAACGCGGCACGTGCGTCTCTTTCTAAACGTTAAATGGACTTTCACTCCTCGCCCAACCTCACGACTGAATAGCGAAAAAGGAGTCTCACATGGACGACCAACTCGGCGCATCGGGCGGCAACGGCAACAACGGCCAAGACGTCGCGATGACGCTCGCCGCGATCACCTACTGCGCGGACATCAAGGGCGCACTCCAACAATACCTGCCCGACTGGCAGCTCGTGTGGCTGCCCGACAAGGATGTGAACGGCAACTACGCCTACATCGCGCGCCACAAACGCGCCAGCCAGTACGCCGTCGCCATCCGCGGCTCGCTCCTCGATTTCAGTTGGGCCGCCTTCGACAACTGGTTCAAGCAGGACTTTAACGTCTTCGAGCAGGTGGACTGGACGTACCCGAGCAGTTCGCAAAAGCCGAAAATCTCGCAAGGCTCAGCGGACGGGCTGAACGATTTGACGAGCCTCGTGCAGACGAACCCCGGCGGGCGGACGACGATGCTGCAATATCTGATGGCGAACGCCGTCGCGCAAGGCGCGTCCATCGTCGTCACCGGACACAGCCTCGGCGGCAACCTCACGACGGTCTTCGCGCCGTGGCTGCTCTATCAAATCAAGCAGGCGGGCAAGACCCCCCCAACGCTCTTCCCCGTCTTCACCTTCGCCGCCCCGACCGCCGGCAACACCGCCTTCGCCGCCGCGTACGACGCATCTTTCCCCAACTCTTGGCGCTACTATAACGTGCTCGACATCGTGCCGCGCGGGTCGATGCCGAGCACGGTGATGACCATCGGCGAGCTTTACACGCCCTCGCCTTTGGCGAGCCAGATTTCCGTCACCTACGACGGCGTGACGTTGACGTTTGCCGAGGCGATTGACGCCATCGCGGCGGCCATCGGCGCGTCCGAGATTTACCCTAACGGCTTCTCCTTCTACTCGCAGACCAACACGAAGCGCGGGAGCGTGCCGCTCACGCCCGACTCGTCCTACTGCCCGGTGACTGACAAGTCCGACCCGCTCATCGAACAGTGGTTCGAGAAGGCCGGGTGCGAGCACGGGCACAACACCTACCTGCAACTGCTCGGCGCAAAGCCCGTGAACTGCAAGCAGGTGTTGCTCACCCCTTAGAAGACGGAGGCCGCAAGGCGAATGGCGACAGAGACACTCAAGTCCGGGGACGCGGAAGCCGCGCGGCGCGACTTCGTCGAGCTGCACGAGGACGTTTCGGGCAGCCCGCTCTGGAACAAAGACCTCGCGCCGACCACGCTCGCCGAGCGGACGTGGACGACTTGGAACATCGCCGCGCTCTGGATAGGGATGAGCGTCGTCATCACCACCTACACGCTCGCCGGGGGCTTCATCGAGGCGGGCATGAACTGGTGGCAGGCGATGCTCACCATCCTCCTCGGCAACGTCGTCGTGCTCCTGCCGATGATTCTGAACGCGCACGCCGGGACGAAGTACGGCGTCTCTTTTCCGGTGCTGTGCCGCGCCAGTTTCGGGACGCGCGGCGCGAACGTGCCCGCCGTGCTGCGCGCCATCGTCGCCTGCGGCTGGTTCGGCATCCAGACGTGGATTGGCGGCCAAGCCTTGGACGCGCTCTTCTCGCGGATGTGGGCGGGGTGGGCGACGCTCGCGGGCGGCGCTGTCGTCCTCGACATCCCCTTGCATACTTGGCTCGCGTTCTTCCTCTTCTGGGTGATACAGGTCGTCATCATCGTGCGCGGCATAGAGGGCATCAAGCACTTGGAATCTTGGGCCGCCCCTCTGCTTCTGGCGGGCGGCATCGCGCTTCTCGTGTGGGCCTCGTGGAGGGCGGGCGGCTTGGGCCGCGTGCTCTCCGAGTCGACGGCGCTACAGAAGCAGCAGCAGAGTTTCTGGACAATCTTTCCGGGCGCTCTGACCGCCTCGGTCGGCTACTGGGCGACGCTCTCGCTCAACATCCCCGACTTCACGCGCTACGCGCGCTCGCAGCGTTCGCAGATGTTGGGTCAGGCTCTCGGACTTCCGCCGACGATGACGGCGTTCGCCTTCATCGGCGTCGCTGTGACGAGCGCGACCGTCCTCATCTACGGCGAGGCCATCCCGAACCCCGTCGACTTGATGGCGCGCTTCGACAGCATCGCCGTCATCCTCTTCGCCACGGCCGTCATCTTCGCCGCCCAACTGACGACCAACATGGCGGCCAACGTCGTCTCGCCGTCGAACGACTTCTCGAACCTCAACCCGCGCCTCATCTCCTACGTCACGGGCGGGTTGATTACGGCCGTCATCGGCGTCCTGATGATGCCTTGGAAACTGATGTCCTCGATGGGCGCATACATCTTCACGTGGCTCATCGGCTACTCGGGCCTGATGGGCGGCATCGGCGGCATCATGATTTGCGACTACTGGGTCTTGCGCCGCCGTCGTCTCGACCTCGCCGGACTCTTCCGCGAGCGCGGGCCGTACAGCTACTCGAACGGCTTCAACTGGCGCGCCGTCGTCGCGCTCGTCGTCGCGGTCGCTCCCGTAGTGCCGGGTTTTCTGCGCGCCGCGACGACGCCGAACTACACGGGCCAGTTGCCCGACCCGAACCTCTCGGACACGCTCTATAATTACGCTTGGTTCGTCACCTTCGGCATCGGCTTCGTCGTCTACTACTTTCTGATGAAAGGGCATCCAAGTTTGAAGGAGGAAGAAAGCAGTCATGCCACGCACGGTTAAATGCGGACTCATACAGGCCACGAACGCCGCGCCCACGGACGCGCCCATCGAGGAGATTAAGCGCGCCAACATCGAGAAGCACCTGAAGATGATTGAAGACGCCGCCGGTCAGGGCGTCCAGATTCTCTGCTTCCAAGAGGTCTTCACCACGCCCTACTTCTGCGCCGAGCAGCAGACGCGCTGGTACGAGGCCGTCGAGCGCATCCCCGACGGCCCGACCGTCCGTCTGATGCAGGACGTGGCGAAGCAGCACGGCATGGTCATCATCGTCCCCATCTACGAGGAGGAGATC
>DASUNL010000204.1:0-3863 GCA_036277175.1 Pyrinomonadaceae bacterium
CTTGAATCGCTTTTCAAAGTTGACGTCATGCTTCCCGCCGACGACGATTTCAGCCGCCGTCAGTTCGAGCGTCGGCAACAAGCGGCGCTAACTCCGGACGCCACGCAGACGATTTGGATTGCGGCTCCCGAAGACACAATCCTAGCCAAGCTCCGTTGGCATCGGCGGGGCGGCGGGGCCTCGGAGAGACAACTAACGGACGCGCTCGGCGTACTTAAAGTGCAGGGCGGAAACCTCGACCTCGACTACATGCGCGAGTGGGCCGGGCGGATGGGCGTGGGCGACCTTTTGGAAAGGTTACTCGGTGAAGTGTCGGACGAATGGGGATGAGGGTTAACGTCATCGGCGGCGGGCCGGCGGGGCTTTATTTCGCGCTTCTCGTGAAGGGGCGCTGGCCCGCGCACGAGGTCGCGGTGTTTGAGCGCAACGCGCCCGACAGCACGTTCGGGTGGGGCGTGGTCTTTTCGGGGAAGACGATGTCGAACCTGCGCGAGGCCGACGAGGTTTCGCACCGGCGCATTAGCGAAAGCTTCGAGACGTGGGACAACGTCGACGTCGTCAAAGACGACGCGCGCGTGACAGTTCGCGGCAACCACTTCTCGGGCATCGCGCGACTGCGCCTGCTCCAAATCCTTCAGGAACGCTGCGCCGAGCTGGGCGTCCGCCTACACTTCCGCACGGAGGTCGCGGGCGTCGAAGACGTTCGGGACGCAGACCTCGTCGTCGCCGCCGACGGCGTCAATAGCCGCGTGCGCGAGCAGTTGGCCGAGCACCTGCGCCCGGCGCTCGCGACGGGTCGCAACAAGTACATCTGGTACGGCACGCGACAGCTCTTTCACGGACTGACGCTCACCTTCCGCGAGTCCGAGGCCGGTCTCTTCGCCGCGCACTCTTACAAGTTCGATAAGGATACGAGCACGTTTATCGTCGAGTGCGACGAGGAGACTTGGGCGCGCGCGGGGCTGGGCGAGATGACGGACGAGGCGACGCGCGCTTACTTGGCCGGGGTCTTCGAGAGGGACTTGGGCGGGCAGGAGCTTCTGTCGAACAACTCGCGCTGGATAAACTTCGTGCTCGTGCGCAACGAGCGTTGGAGTCACCGTAACGTCGTCCTGCTCGGCGACGCTCTGCACACGGCGCACTTCTCCATCGGCTCGGGCACGAAGCTCGCGCTCGAAGATTCGATTGCGCTCTTCGAGTGTTTCACCAAGGGCTTGGGCGTCGCGGAGTCGCTCGCCGAGTTCGAGCGCGCGCGAAAGCCCGTCATCGAAGCCTACCAGCAGGCCGCGCACGAGAGCCGCGTCTGGTTCGAGAACGCGAAAGACTACACGCCGCTCGCGCCCCTGCCCTTCGCCTTCAGCCTGATGACGCGCAGCGGCAAAGTCGATTACGAGAGCCTGCGCCGCCGCGACCCCGCCTTCGTCGCCGCCTACGAAGCGTCGCTCCAAATACAGAGAAAAGTGACGAGTGACAAGTGACGGGATAGCTGTCAGCGTTCAGCTATCAGCACTCAGCTTTGAGAGAGCGGGCGAGAGATTTTCTTTCCGCCCGGCTGCCGCCCGCCATGCGGCGGACGCCGTGTGCTGAACGCTGAACGCTGAACGCTGAACGCTTGCCCGTCACTCTTCACTTTCCCACGTGGGTGGGAGGAGACGGCGGCGGCCGTCGTCGCTGAGGCGCACGCCGGGTTCGTCGAGGGCTTGCCTGTCCCAGAGCTTGCAGGTCACTTGCTTGTGCATCTGGTCGAGCGCCTCGCAGTAGTTCGTGTAGGTGCAGCGGCGGACTTCCGCGCCGCGCCCCGCGCGCGCCTTCAGAAACCAGTCCGGGTCGGCGAGCGACTGCCGGGCCGCGCCCACGATGTCGGCGTCGCCGCGCCGCAAGATTTCCTCCGCCTGCTCGAACGTCGTGATGCCTCCGGCCGCGACGACGGGCGTCTCGAACCCCGCCTCGACGACCGCGCGCTTTATCGCGCGCACCAAGGGCAGGCTGCGACCGAACGGGCCGCGCGCGTCGGAGATGACGGTCGGCATGCACTCGTAACCGCTCCGGCCCGTGTAAGGGTAGACGGCCTGTCCGACCTTCGGCTGCTTCGCGTCCTCGAACTTCCCGCCCTTCGAGACGGAGAGAAAATCCACGCCAGCGCGCGCAAACTCGACCGCGTAGAAGCTCGCGTCTTCGACGCGGCTGCCGCCCTCAATCACCTCGTCGCCGAGGAAGCGCGCGCCGACCGCGTAGTCACTCCCAACCGACGCGCGCACCGCCGCGAAGACTTCGAGGGGCAGACGCACGCGCGCCTCGGGCGAGCCGCCGTAGCCGTCCCGCCGGTCGTTGCGACGACTCAGGAACGAGGCCATCGTGTAGGCGTGCGCGTAGTGCAGCTCCACCCCGTCGAAGCCCGCCTCGCGCGCGCGCCGCGCGGCCGAAGCGAAAATCTCCGGGAGCACTTGCGGCAGCTCGCGCACATGCGCCAGATGCGTGTCCGTGACGCGCTCGCGGTAGCCGAACTGCAAAGCTTCCAACTCGCGCTCGTCGAGCACGCGGCCGAGCACTTCGTCCGTCGCGCAGTTCAAAAACTCGCGCACCTCCGTCTCTTCGCGCGCGAGCCAAGAGTCGTCTTCCGTCGCTTCGGCGAGCGCGCGCCGGTGTCGCTCCTCGACGCGCAGGAAGCGCGCGAAGAACTTGTCGCGTGCGGGGCGACGTTTGACCGAGAGGAAGTCGATTATCTGTATCAGCAGGCGCGTGCGGCCGCCGCTCGCGCGCCGGACTGTTTCGACAAGCTCGCGGAGTCCGGGGATGAAGCGGTCGTGGCCGATGCGCAGGAGCGGGCCGGAGGGTATGTCGCGCACGCCCGTCGCCTCGACGACGATTGCGCCCGGACGCCCGGCGGCGAAGCGTCCGTACCATTCGAGGTTCTCGCGCGTCACGAAACCGTCGTCGGTCGCGCGCCACGGAACCATCGCCGGAACCCACGTTCGGCTCTCAAGCTCAAGACGGTTAATGCGAATCGGCTGGAAGAGGAGAGCGCGCGCGGCCTCTTCGCGCGTCGGCCAGCGCGTCTCGGGTATCTCGTGACGGATTGATTCGGGGGGATGCCACATGATTTTCGACCGACGCAGTTTAGCAGTTTTCCCCGTGCCTCGCCGAAGCGACGGCCGGGCGCGCGCGCTCCGAGTAGCCACGGGGCGCGGCGATTGAATATACTGCTTCGACCACGGAGACATTTCGAGGAGGAGACTTTTGACGGACGAGCTTCTAGAGTGGCGGCGCGAGTTCCCGATACTTGAGAGTTGCGCTTACCTCATCTCGCACAGCCTCGGCGCGATGCCGCGCGGGACTTACGCGCGCCTCGAAGAGTACGCCGAGATGTGGGCGACGCGCGGCGTGCGCGCGTGGGCCGAAGGCTGGTGGGACATGCCCGTCCGCGTCGGCGACGAGGTGGCGCGAATCATCGGCGCGGACGCCGGGACGGTCGCCATGCACCAGAACGTCTCGGTCTGCCAGTCGCTCATCCTCTCCTGCTTCGACCCCGAGCGCACGGGGCGGCGCAACAAGATTGTCTACTCCGAGCTTGAGTTCCCTTCGGTGATGTACGTCTACGAGGCGCACGCGCGCGGCGGGCGTTTCCGCGTCGAGCGCGTCCCCTCGGGCGACGGCGTGACCGCGCCTCTGGAGCGCATGCTCGCGTCGATTGACGAGGAGACGCTGCTCGTCCCGCTCTCGCACGTCCTCTTCAAGAGCGCGTTCCTGCAAGACGCGCGCGCCATCACGGAGCGCGCGCACGAGGTGGGCGCGCTCGTCGTCTTGGACACGTATCAGTCGGCGGGCACAGTCCCCTTCAGCGTCAAAGATTTGGACGTTGACTT
>DASUNL010000205.1:0-2795 GCA_036277175.1 Pyrinomonadaceae bacterium
GGCCATCTTCCTCGCCGGCAAAAACGACGAGCTGCGCGCCGAGGCCGAGGAGCTTGCGCGCGCCGCGAAGTTTCCGGTCAAGGTCATCGGCTACTCCGAGCAGGTCGAGCAGTTGATGCAGGCGGCCAACGTGATGGTCTCGAAACTCGGCGGCCTGACGACCTTCGAGGCGTTCGCCTGCCGACTGCCCGTCATCGCCGACGCCACGACGCCGCCGATGCCGCAGGAGTCGGGCGCGGCCGCGCTCATCGAGCGGCGCGGCGCGGGCGTCCTGCTCCGGCGGCCCGCCGACATCGTCCCCGCCGTCCGCCGCATGGTCGAGGACTCGCGCTACTACGCTTCCTTGCGCGCGGCGGCCGACGGACTCTCCGTCCCGGACTCCACGCGCCGCATCGTCGAAGAAATCACCGCGCTCATCCCCGTGCCGTCGGTCGCCGACGACGAGGCGCTGAACGTCGAGGCGCGTTCCGCCTGAAAGTCCCAGCCCGGTTGACGCGCGCGCGTCGTTCGGAGTTTAATCCCCCGCGAAGCTCTAAACATGAGACAGCCGTGCCCGCTCGACGCGACAAACGGGGGCGGGCCTTTTAAGGAGAGACCTCGATTTGAGTCTTCTGCTCGAAGGGAAGCGTGCGTTCATCACGGGCGGCTCGCGCGGCATCGGCGCGGCCCTCTGCGAGGTCTTCGCGCGCGAGGGCGCGGACGTGGCCTTCAACTACCACTCGCGCGACGAACTGGCCGCCGAGACCGTGCGCAAAATAGAGGCGCACGGCCGCCGCGCCGTCTCTTACAAAATCTCGATTACCGACCGCCTCGGCCTCAAGAAGATGACGCGCGAGCTGGTCGAGCAGTGGGGCGGCCTCGACATCCTCGTCAACAACGCGGCCATCAACCGGGGCGACAACTTCGCCACGACGACCGACCGCGCGTGGGACGAGGTCATCAACACGAACGTCCACAGCCTCTTCGCCGTCACCAAGCCCATCTACAAACAGATGATTCGACAGCGCAAAGGCTCGATTCTCAACATCACCTCCATCGGCGCTCTGCGCGCGCTGCCGACGGCCGTCCACTACGCCACGTCGAAGGCCGCGATGGTCGGCTTCACCAAGTGCCTGTCGCGCGAGGCCGCGACCTTCGGCGTCCGCGTCAACGCCATCGCCGCCGGTATCTTCGAGACTGAATTGGCCGAAGCCTTGCCCGAGCGCCTGCTCGCCATGCACGACTTCTGGGCCGCGAGCGGACGCAAAGGACGGCCGGAAGAACTCGCCGAGTTCGCCGCCTTCATGGTCAGCGAGCGCAACAGTTTTATGAACGGCGAGGTCGTCATCGTCGACGGCGGCGCGATTACGTAAGAGTCTTCAAAGGTGGCTTATGAGATATCTAGCCGCGCTGCTCTTCACACTCCTGACGGCCATCCCCGCGCAGCCGTCGTCGGCAGACGGAATCACGAAGGAGTTGATAACTTCGGAAGGGAAGAAACGCGCCTACTACTTATTCGTCCCGGAGAAACTCGACCCCGCGTCGCCCGTCCCGCTCGTCGTGCTGCTCCACGGCTCAGGGCGCAACGGACTGTCGCTCGTCGAGAAGTGGAAGGAGCTAGCCCAGAAGGAGAAGCTCATCATCGTCGGGCCGGACTCTTCGGACACGCGCGGGTGGAGGGTGCCGGAAGACGGGCCGGACTACATTCATGAGCTGGTGAGCGCGCTCAAGACCAAGTACCCGATAAACGCGCGCCGGGTCTATCTGTTCGGACACTCGGCGGGCGCGGGGCAGGCGCTTTATATGTCGCTCCTCGAATCGGAATACTTCGCGGCGACGGCCGTCCACGCGGGCGCTCTCAACAAAGACGGTCACCCGCTCATCGCGGTCGCCAAGCGCAAGATTCCGATTGCGATGTTCATCGGGACGAACGACGAGTCAGTCCCCCTGACGGTGGTGCGTGCGACGCGCGATGCCCTCAACGGCGCGGGCTTCTCCGCGGAGCTGACGGAAATAAAGGGACACACACACTGGTATTACGACCGCGCGCCCGAAATCAATCGCAGCGCGTGGGACTTCCTGAAGCGGCACGAACTCGGCGCGGAGCCGCACTACGAGAAGTATGACTTCAAGCGTTGACGCCACGCATACGCTTCCCCACTTAACTCGCCATCTACAAACGCCCGCGCGTCTCTCAGCTTTCTTAAAGGAGAGCGGACGCGGTCGCTTTACTGAAATCGACTTTCAATGTTAAGTACTTGCGTGTCAACATTTACGGTTGACACGGGCGGCGGCGTTGGCTATCATCCGCGCATCGATAGGGAAGTCCGTAGGGCGGCTTTCCGGGAGGGGACAGATGGCGAACACAGAGTTGATTGAGAACCTAAACCGCGCGTTGAGCCTCGAACTCGGCGCGGTCATACAGTACATGCAGCACAGCTTTCTCGTGACGGGGGCGGAGCGCGAGGTCTTCTGCGAATACTTCCGCGACCAGAGCAAGGAGTCGCACGGACACGCGCGCATGCTCGGCGACAAGGTCGTCGCGCTCGGCGGCCTGCCGACGGTCGAGCCGGGCGAGATTCGCCAGTCAACCGTCTTGGCCGAGATGCTCAAACAGGACTTGGAGCTTGAGCGCGCGGCGATGGAGGCTTACGCCGCCGCTTGGCGCTCGTGCACCGACGCGGAACTCGCCACGCGCTTCCAACTCGAAGAGCGCATGGCCGAGGAGCAGATGCACATCGAGGAGCTTGAGAAGCTGACCTCCGAGCGCAAGGCGAACGTGACGAAGGAGAGGATAACGCTTCGTCAGGTCGGCT
>DASUNL010000206.1:0-5107 GCA_036277175.1 Pyrinomonadaceae bacterium
GTGTTGTCCCACTTGACGCGCTTGAGGAGGTTGAAGTCGGAGAGCATCTTGCCCGCGCCGAGGACGACCGAGGAGAGCGGGTCTTCGGAGACCGACACGGGCAGGCCCGTCTCGATGGAGAGTCGCTTGTCGAGGTTCTTGAGAAGGGCGCCGCCGCCCGTCATCACGATGCCGCGCTCGACGATGTCGGCCGAAAGCTCCGGCGGCGTTCTTTCGAGCGCGACGCGGACGGCGTTGACGATTGTGCTGACTGAATCGGCCAGAGCCTCGCGCACCTCTTCGTCCGAGATGGTGATGGTTTTGGGTATGCCCTCGATGAGGTTGCGCCCGCGCACGTCCATCGAAAGCGGCTCGTCGAGGGGGAAGGCGCTCCCGAGTTCTATCTTGATGGCTTCGGCCGTGCGCTCGCCGATGAGCAGGTTGTACTTGCGTTTGATGTACTGCGTAATCGCCTCGTCCATCTCGTTGCCGGCGACGCGCACGGCGCGCGAGTAGACGATGCCCGAAAGAGAGATGACGGCGATGTCGGTCGTCCCGCCGCCGATGTCGACGATCATGTTGCCGTGCGGCTCGGTGATGGGGAGGCCCGCGCCGATGGCCGCGCACATCGCCTCTTCGACCAGATAGACCTCCGACGCCTTGGCGCGGTAGGCCGAGTCTTCGACCGCCCTGCGCTCGACCTGCGTGATCTCGCTGGGTATGCCGATGACGACGCGGGGGCTAACCCAAGACTTCCCGTTGTGGGCCTTGCGGATGAAGTGCTGGAGCATGCGCTCGGTCACTTCAAAGTTGGCGATGACGCCGTCCTTCATGGGCCGGATGGCGACGATGTTGCCGGGCGTGCGCCCCAACATCTCCTTGGCCTCCTTGCCGACGGCCTCGGGCTGGTTGGTCACCTTGTTGATGGCGACGATGGAAGGCTCTGAGACGACGATGCCGCGCCCCTTGGCGTAGACCAAGGTATTGGCCGTGCCGAGGTCAATCGCGAGGTCGCTGGAGAAGAGGCTGAACAGGGATTTAAATGCCATTCGTTTTGTCTGCCCGTCACTGTCCTTAAAAGGTTGAAATTAAAAGCGCGTGCACGATTCCCGGCGCGGCCGCGAACCGAACCGAAAAGGATACAACGAACGGGCGGTATCCCGCCAACCGTCAAAACCCTTCCGGGGTTTTACGAGGCGTGCGAAGAGCCATTCCGTAGTGTCGGACAGGGACGTTTCCGGGCGGGGGGGTGCTCTCGGACGAACTCACGAAAGCTTTACAGCAAGCGGGAGAAAATGTCTACAGGTATTTTCGCGTGGGCGCGAACAAACGCCCGCGCCGAAGTCTCAAGGCTCGACTTCGGCGCGGGCGTCCGTGGCGCGGGAGTCAGGGCGCGGTGACTAGGAACACGTCCCAAGCCCAACGGCCGACGTGCGCGTCGTGCGCGCGCTCGACCTTGGCGCGGTAGCGGAAGCGGTTGCCGTGCTCGTCCGTGCGCTTCGGCTCCTTGTAGTCCAGACGAATTGACTCGACGCCGAGCGACGCGAGCGTGTGCAACTCCCCGGCTTGCGAGACGCCGTCGTGGTTCGCGTCGCGCCAGAGGCGGAGCAGCGTGTAGACGCCGTCCGAAGCGTCAATCACGCCGTCGCCCTCGGCGTCGCGGCCCGCGCCGCCGTTGGTCGGGTAGTCGAACTCCCTGAGCGCCAGAAAGCCGTTCGGCTCGGGCGTGATGAACTGCCAAGTGAAGTTGCCGAACAACTCGCGGCCGTTGTCAACGCTGCCGTTCTCGTCGCGGTCGAGCACGAGCCATGCGTCGTCCGAAGCGGCGGTCGTCCACGACAGACGCTCGCGCTCGCCGTCGCCGTTTAAGTCGAACGGGACGCCGCCCGCCGCGTCGGTCAACTCGAAGCCGTCGCCCGCGACATCGACGAGGACGGGCGACGAACCGGCGCACGAGCCGCTGCCGTCGGCGTAGCAGCCGTCGACGCCGACCTCCGAGAAGACGCCGCACGGGTAGCCCGACTGATTACAACCGCCGCCGCCTGCGCGGTCTTTATTGATTGCGCCGTTTTCACCCCCGACGAGGTGCGGCAGCGCGTACTCGCCGGGCGGGAGGGGAACGCGGCCGGGATTCGGAAATCTGCGGCCTATGGATTTGAAAGCCTCCTCGACGGTCGTGCCCAAGTAGCCGACGCGCTCAATGGGGAAGACGTAGATGTTGCCGGAGCCTCTGATGTGTACGTCGCGCCCCTCGTGAATCAGGTTGCGGACGATGACGACGGTGTCGCCTTCAAACTCGACCGTCTCCGGCAAGTAGAGCGTGTGCGCGAGCAGGACGCCCTTAATCTTCTTCCCGCCCCGGCGCACCTCCCACATCTGCGGCATCCCTTCGAGGACGGGCGCGAGGTTGTCGCGCCAGCGCGGGTGGCGCAGGGCATCGGGGTCGAAGGGGACTCCCTTTTCGCGCAGGAGCTTGCGCGCCGGGTCGAAGTGAGTGCGCCAGCCTTTCTCGGTGCTTAAGACGCTTTTCGCGCGGCGTATCAGAGACGGCGACGCTTTCTCCTTCCCTTGCGGTCGGGCCGGAGCGGCGATGATGTTGAGGAGTGTTAAGGCTAGAGGAACGGCAAAGAGAGCATAGCTGCGCTTCATGGCTGCTCTTTACTGAGTCGCGTCGCGGAGTTTGGGGATTACGGTGAAGCGTGCCCCGCGATGAAACTCTCCGTTGGGTGTTTGCCTAGAGCGTGTGCGAGGGCCGGAGGAACGCCGAAGCCGTAAGGGGGTTCTTCGACGCGACCCTGAACCGGGCCGGAATGCTATCCGAAGTACTCGGTGACGGCAACAAAAAAAGTGTTGAGCGGGCGGGCCGTGTCATCGCCGGTGCGACGCCTCAGCCACGGCCTCGCCTCCGCTACGGCGTCGCCTCGGCCGCGTGTCGGACGCAGTTCTTGCGCGCGGCCTTGGCCTCGTACATCGCCGTGTCGGCGGCGGCGATGAGCTGCTGCGGACTCTGCGCGTGCTGCGGGAAGTTCGAGACGCCGAAGCTGGCCGTCAAAGTGAGACTCAGCCCGCGCCCCCCGTTAAAGGTGTGGCGCGCGAGCCGCTCGCGGACGCGCTCGGCGACGCCCGCCGCGCGCTCCATCCCCGTCTCCGGCAGGATGACGACGAACTCGTCGCCGCCGTAGCGCGCCACCACGTCCGTGTCGCGCACCGAGGCGAGGATGACGGCCGCCGTCTCCATCAGGACGTGCGAGCCGACGAGATGTCCGTAGTGGTCGTTGACGGACTTGAAGTCGTCGAGGTCGAGGAACATGGCCGAGACGGACGAGCCGTAACGGCGCGCGCGCTTAATCTCGCCGATTAAGTACTGGCGCAGGAAGCGCGCGTTGTGAAGCTTCGTCAGGTCGTCGGTCTGCGACAGACGCTCGGCCTCGGCGATGCGCACGGCGTTCGTCAGCGCGGCCGTCAGAGGCAGGGCGAGCGCCGACAGAAGCTCGACGTCGGGCTGCGAGAAGGGGCGCGCCTCCGCGCCCTCGCGGACGCCCTCGACGACGCCGATGACGCGCTCCGGGGCGACGAGCGGGACGGCGACGACCCGTCGGCGCGCTTCTCTACTGCGCACCGCCTCGGCGCGCACGACAGCGGCACGCGCCGCGCGCGACTCCGCGCCCGTGAGCGCCAGCGCGTCTCCCATCAACGCGCGACGCCAGTCCTCGGAAGGAATCTCGCGCTCGCTCGGCGTCAAGCCCCTCGCGGCGAGCGGTTCGAGCGCGGCCTCTTCGGAGTTGCTCCGGACTTCGCCCGCGAGGTAGATCGTCCAGCGGTCGGCCTCGACGAGCGCGGCCAGACCGACGAGCGCGGCCGAGGCGGCGCTCTTCTGGTCGTTCGAGAAGTGCAGCGACGCCACGGTCTCGAAGGCCGCGCGCAGGCGGCGCACGCTCAGACGCTCGGGCAGCAGAAGGCTCGACTGCGTCAGAAAGTTCTCATCGCTCGCGCCCGAAGCGTCCGTCCCCGCCGCCTCGGCCATCCGCATCTCGCCCGCGACGCCGCGCTCTTCGAGGTCGCGCAGGAGGGCGGGCAACTGCGCCGGGTCGTCGGCGACGGCCGCGAATCCCATGCGTTCGAGCGCCGGGGTGTCGGGGCCGCCGTGACGGGTCGCCGCGCCGTTCCCGTTCGCGGATACTTCGGCGCGTCGGCACGCGACGAGCGGCACGT
Source organism: Pyrinomonadaceae bacterium (assembly GCA_036277175.1). Lineage (GTDB taxonomy): Bacteria > Acidobacteriota > Blastocatellia > Pyrinomonadales > Pyrinomonadaceae > DASQDT01. The sequence continues at coordinate 4,192 of DASUNL010000206.1, forward strand.
CGGGCCATGCGGACGCGGCGCGCGCGGCCGAGTCGTGGACGACGGCCGGCTCGGACGCGCACGAGACTTCGACGAGCACGGCGACGGGCGAGGGCGCGGCCTCGTGCATGTCGAGACCCGAGGCCGCGACCGACGGGGGCGCGACGGCTGCGGCCGGCACGGCGACGGCGAAGAAGCCGGCCGCGCCGAGCGCATCCAGAAGCGCGGGGGCCGGGGCTTCGTGCTCACCACTTAAAAGGACGACGTGCTTCATAAACGAGTGACGAGTGACGCGCGGCGAGTGACGAGCGAGAAGACAAGTCTTTAACTTGTCACTCGCCACTCGCCGCGCGTCACTGTTGGAGGGGGAAGCGTTGCGTGCTGCGTCCGCCCTGCGCGCCCTCGGCGTCGAGGACGATGTCGCGCGCGCCGCGCGGCGCGGAGATTTGGAGTTGGAAGTTGCCGTCGCTGCCCGTGAGCATCTGGCGTCCGGCGCAGGAGACGGTCGTGCCCGGCTGCGTCTGCCCGCGCACGATGTAGATTTGCCCGCCGACGTGCTCGACCGTGACGTTCGCGACCGAGACCTGTTCGCCCCCGCCGCCGTCGGCGACGAGCGAGAACTTCTGCGGGTCGCACCACTCGCTGGCCTGCCCCGACGGCGCGAACGCGCGCACGCGCCAGAAGTAGTTGCCGTGGCGCAGGTCGTCGACGGTGAAGGCGTTCGACTGAAGCTGGTCGCGCTCGATGACCTTGCCGGCCGGGACGAAGAAGGGCGAGGTGGCGACCTCGACGCGGTAGTGCAATGGGCTTCCGCCCGAAGGGCGCTGCCAGCGGAGCGTGATGGCGGCCGCGCCGCCCTTGCGCACCACGACACGTTCGAGGTTGCGCGGGGCGGCGGGCTGCGGCGTGTCGAGCAGACGCTCGCGCTGCGCGATGT
>DASUNL010000207.1:0-2383 GCA_036277175.1 Pyrinomonadaceae bacterium
CCGATCAGAAAAGCCCGCGCGCTCAGGACTTCGAGGAGCGTTTATCCGCTCGCATCGTTGGTCAGGAACGCGCAGTGCGGCGCATGAGCGGCCTTTATCAAATATTTCTTGCCGGCATGAACCCGCCAAACCGGCCAATTGGCACGATGCTTTTTCTTGGCCCTACCGGCTCAGGAAAAACTCGAGTCATCGAGGCTGCGGCGGAAGTGCTTTACGGCGACCCGAACGCCGTCATCAAAATCGACTGCGCCGAGTTTCAGCACTCGCACGAGATCGCTAAGCTCATCGGCTCGCCGCCGGGATACCTCGGCCACCGCGAGACCTCTCCGATGCTGACGCAGGAGAACCTCGACCGCTACCACACCGACGACCTCAAGCTCTCGCTCGTCCTCTTCGACGAGATTGAGAAGGCGTCGGACAGTCTGTGGCAGTTGCTCCTAGGGATTCTCGACAAGGCGACGCTGACGTTGGGCGACAACCGCCGCGTGGACTTCTCGCGCGCGATGGTCATCATGACGTCGAACCTCGGCGCGCGCGAGATGTCGGAGCTGATTTCGGGCGGCATCGGTTTCGCGCCCGCGCCCGGCGGGAAGAACCCGAACGACTCGGAGGTCGATCACAAGATTTACCGCACGGCGGTCGAAGCGGCGCGGCGCAAGTTCTCGCCGGAGTTCATGAACCGCATCGACAAGGTTGTCGTCTTCCGCTCGCTGAAGGAGCATCACCTGCGGCAGATTCTCGACCTTGAGCTGGCGGCCGTCCAAGACCGCATCATGCGCTCGGCCGGGACGAAGTTCGTCTTCCAGTGCTCGGACGAGGCGAAGGACATGCTCTTGAAAGAGGGCATCGACTACAAGTACGGTGCGCGCCACCTGAAGCGCAGCGTCGAGCGTTTCCTCGTCTACCCGCTCTCGAACCTCGTGGCGACCGAGCAGGTGGGCCTCGGCGACCTCGTCTACGTCGACCTCGACGACAGCGGCAAGAAACTCATCTTCTCCAAACGCGAGGGCGGCGCGCTCATCAGCGACCCGCAGAACGCCGAGGAGACGGGGGAGGAAGAGGCCGCCGCGAAGTCGGGCGGCGCGGCCATCCCGATTCCGCAGACGAAGGTCGCGCGCAAGAGTCAGGGGCGCAGCGACAAGAACGAAGGCTGAAGTTAATTTAAGAGTTCCTGCGAAGAGGCCGGCCGGGGGCGAAAACCCTCGGCCGGTTTTTTTTATGAAGGTCGGGAGGCGCTCGCGGGTTCTATTCGTCGCAAGGCTTCGTAGGCGGCGCGCGAAAGGTGCGGGTCGCGCGCGGCGAGCGCGGCGCGCAGGGTCGGGATTGCGGTCGGGTCGCCGATGAGTCCGAGCGCGACGGCCGCCTCGCGCCTTAAGTCGTCCTCTGCCCTTTCGTTCGACAGGACGTCGACGAGCGCGGGCACGCCCTCGCGGCTCCCCAGCAGTCCGAGCGCGACGGCCGCCGAGCGGCGGACGAACGGGTCTTCGTCGCGTCGGCTGCGCGTGATGCGTGCGATGATTCCGGAGGCTCGCACGCGCCGCGAGAGCGACGCCGCGAGCGGAGCGGCCGCCGTGGGGTCGCCTATCTGTCCGAGCGCGACCGCCGCCGCGCCGCGCACGGAAGCCTCTCTGTCTCTCTCCAACAATTGAACCAGCGCCGCGACGCTTTCGCGGTTGCGCGAAGTGCCGAGCGCGTAGGCGGCCTCGCGGCGGACGAACTCGTCGCGGTCGCGCAAGAGCGGCGCGAGGAGCGTCGCCACGTCGCGCGGGCCGAGCGAGAGAATCGAGCGCGCGGCCGTGGCGCGGACGATGACGGCGCGGTCTCCGAGCGCGGACGCGGCGGCGCGCGAAGCCTCCGCATGCTTCATTGCGCCCAGACGCTCGACGGCTTCGCGCCGCTCCTCGACGTCCATCGATGAAAGCCTCCGTCGCTCCGTCTCGATGCGGCGCTGGAGCGGAGTCAGCGCGCCCGTCTGTAAGGAATGATTACGTGAATACTTGAGGGACGAACTCTGTGAGTTCGTGGCGGCGAGTCGGCCCGCGCGGCTTTCGGTCAGCGCGGCGGCGAGTGAAGACGCAGAGCAGATGAGTAGAGCCGCGCACGAAGCCGAGAGGCCGCGTCGCGCGGCCGTGCGGAAGGCTTTCGTTGCGGCGTGGCGTCGCCCTTGGCTCATAGGCGGCCGGAGGTCGCGGCGGCTGCGGCAGCGCGTTTTTCGGCGCGTCGGCGCACGGACTCCCACTCGAACGCCTGTCGCGCGCATTGGTTCTCGCGCGCGTCGGCGAGCATCGCGACCAGTTCGTCCTCCCACACTCCGGGGAACGTGGCGGCGCGGCGCATCGACTCCATGATCGAGATGTATTCGAGGACTTCGTGGACTTCCGAC
>DASUNL010000208.1:0-9669 GCA_036277175.1 Pyrinomonadaceae bacterium
GCTCGAACAGGTCAACATCACGCACGAGCCGGGCGGCGACGGCTTCGCCAGCCTCAAGGACTTTGAGGCGGCCGTCCGCGATGCGTTGCAGGGCGGCGTGCCGCCCGCCTCCCTGCGCGTCGACACGGGCGACGCCTGCGAATACCTGCGCGCGGCCTTCCGCGTGTGGGCCACGGAGCTGCGGCCCAAGTGGGTCGGCGTCGGCGCGTCGGCCGGCGTGCCGCCGACGGAGGAGGGCGTGCTGCTCGCCGAGCTCGGCGTCCCCGTGGTGCGCGACACGGGCGGCGCGTGGGTCGTCGCGGCGCGCTCTTCGCGCGAGGTCGAGGTGAGGGAGGAGCGTCGGCCCTACCTTCTGCACCTGCGGATGGTGCAGGAGTGGATCGAGTGCGGACGGCGTGTGCGTTCGCCGAGCGATTCGGTCGTCGCCGAAATCTCCTTCGGGCAGACGCCCTCGCCCGGCACTGACGAAGCCTACAGCCGCGCCGACCACACGCACGGCACGCCCGCCCTCGAAGGCGACGTCGTTGACCGCCTCGGGCGCACCGTGCTCGAACGCATTCAGGACGTCCCCGTCGAATACGACAGCGAGACGGCGACCGACGGGCAGTTGCTCACCTACTCCGTCGTCACCGAGGAAGACTTAAAGCGCGAAATCGAAAAGGGCGAGGAGCGTGATGAGGTGCGCCGCAGGTTCGAGGCGGGGGCGAGGTGGCGTCCGGCCGACCTGCGTCTGCAAGGCGCGCGCGTCGCACGCGAGCAGGACGCGGGCCGCCCCACGGCCGGGCAGGTGTTGACCTACGTCACCGTCGGAGACGCGCGCGAGGGCGTCTGGCAGGCGTCCGACGTGGTGGGCTCCTCCGGCACGACTTCGCTCTCGGGCGACGCGACGGGGCCGACCGACCAGACCGTCGTGCAGGCGATTCAGGGCACGCCCATCATCGACTTCGCGGAGGAGAAGTTTGCCCCGCAGCCCGGACAGGTGCTCACGTTCGTCGGCCCGCGCGGCGACGAGGAGAGAGACGTCGCCGGACAGTGGGTGGCCGCCGACCCGCAGGCCCAAGCCTCGACCGTCACCTTGGGCGGCGACGTGACGGGGCAGAGCGACAGGACGCGCGTCTCTCAGATTCAAGGGGCGGCAATCGTCCCGCGCAGCGGCACCACGCCGTTCGCGAATGGCGATGTGCTGACGTTTCGCAACGGCAACTGGGTTCCGTTGCCGCCGCCGACGAGCCAGCCGCCCGCAGTCCCCAACCTTGAGGGCGACGTGGTCGGCCCCGTCGGCAGCAACAGCCTGCGCGGCATCAAAGGCTTCCCGGTTCTTTCCCGGCAGACGGGAATCGGCGTCGCCACCTATGAAGAGGGCGACGTGCTCGTCTTCCGCGACGGCCAGTGGGTTCCCGAAGCGAAGAGCGGCGCGGGGCGCTCGGGCGAGTTCGTCGAGCGCCCGGCGGGACTTCCGCCCTACTCAATCGTCGCCGCCGGCATCGTCTCGCACAACGGGGGCCGCTTCCCCGTCTACAACAACCTGAACCTGCGCGTCGTCGGCAACGGCCTTGTCACCGTCGGCTTCGACGGCTACAAGGTGCCCGACGACACCTTCCAGTACATCGTCAAAGCCCTGCCCGTCTTCAACCCGGAGTTGCGACTCCTCGACCTCGTCGTCGAGTTCGACAGCTTCCTTAGCACCGACAACCTCGGCTTCCGCCTGCGCGTGACGAGCGGAGGCCAGCCGGTCGATGGCGAGCGGCTGCAATTCGTCGAGCTGATGATTGAGGTGAGCCGCTACGAAATGACTCCGAAGGAGTAGAGGACGAGCGCGAGGCGCGCGCGCGAGGCGGCCGCCCGCCTCGCGACGCGCTAACGGAGTGAACCGAAGATGAGTGCCACGGAACTTCTCGAACCCGTCCTGAAGGGCGGCATCCGCTCGATCAACTTCTTCAACGGCCGTCTGCTCTCGGCCGAGGACTTGAGCGACGAGCAGGCGGCCAACCGTCAGGCGCGCGCGCTGCTCGGACAGGCCATCGGCGAGGGCGTCGCCTACGGCTTCGAGGTCGTGAAGTCGGCGGAGGGGTCGGTCGTCAACGTCAGCGCGGGACTGGCCTTCAACCGGCGCGGCGACGCGCTGCGCCTGCCCACGGGGACGGACGTCGCGCTCTCGCGGCAGACGGGCGGCGGCGCGGTCGCTTCGGTCGCGACCTTCAAGCCGTGCGACGAGTTGCAGGGCGGCGTCTTCGCGACCGACGTGGGCGTCTATCTCTTGACGGCCGCGCCGGCCGACGGGCGCGAGGGGCGCGCGCCGTCGAGCGGTCTGGGCAACACGGGCGCGCCGTGCGCGGCGCGCTACACGGTCGAGGGCGTGCAGTTCCGCCTCGTCCAGTTGTTGAAGTCCACCGAACTCGGCGACACGGCGACGCTGCGCAACCGCCTCGCCTACGACTGCTTCGGCTCCGAGACGCTCAGGCAGTTCGAGGCCGCCCCGTTCGGCGAGCCGCTCAAACGCTACGGGCTGCTCGACACACTGCGGCCGAACACTCTGACGGACGTCGAAGTGCCGCTCGCCGTCGTCCACTGGACGAAGCAGGGCGTCGTCTTCGTCGACATGTGGTCGGTCAGGCGGCGGCCCGCCCGCCCGTCGGCGACCGAGCGTTGGGGCGCGCTCGCCGGCGACCGGCGCATCGCCGAGGCCGAGGCGATGATGCTCCAATTTCAGGAGCAGGTCGCGTCGCTCCAAGGCACGCCGGGGCTGTCGAGCCTCAGCGCCGACGACCGCTTCGCCTACCTGCCGCCGGCGGGGCTTCTGCCGGTCGGCGGGCAGAACTTCAACTGGCAGACCTTCCTCGGCCCGCACGCGCCGCCCGAGGCGACGAACCTCGACGAGGGTCTTCTGCGCTCGATTCTCGCGCGCTCCGTCTTCGTCGACCCCGTCAAGATTAACCCGTTCGCCAACGCGCTCTCGGCGGGGCAAGCGCCGCCCGCGCCCGTCAACGTCTACCGCATCCCCGGCAGCGTCGACTTCGTCCTCTTCGCGCGCTCGACGCGCGGACGCCTGCGCGTCTTCCTCGGCTCGGCCAACGCGAACGTCCCGGCCGGAGAGATTTTCGCCGTCTCGACCCGCAACAACACGGAGCACTACGCCTCTTCGGGCGGCACGAGCGGCGTCTACCCGATAGACCGGCTCGACGCCGGCACTTACAACATCACCGTCAACGCGGCCGGGTTTTCCGAGACGCCCGTCGCGGCCGTCGTGACGGCCGGGCGGACGACCGACGTGCCGTTCACCGCGGGCGCGCCGGGCAGCATCCTCGTCACGGTCAGGGACAAGAAGTCGGGCAACACCATCGGCTCTAAAGTTCTCACCCTCACGGCGACGCCGTCGCAGGGCGGCCCGCCCGTGCAGGGCGCTCCGGCCGCGAACGACACATGGCAAATCCCCATCCTCGCGGCCGGCACTTACACCGTCGCGGTCACGGCGACCGGCTACGTCACGCCCGCGCCCAAGACGGTCGTCGTCGCCGTCGGTCAGGCCGTCAACCTCTCAATCGAGCTCGACGCCGTGCCCTCGACCGACGCCGTCATCAATCTGGAAGTCTCTGACCAAAAGACCGGCGTGCGCATCGACGCGGCGGTGCAGAGCGTCAAGGCGACGGACGACGCGGGCGCGATTAAGAACGGGGCGAAGAACGCCAGCGGCCAGTGGGCCGTCAGCCAACTCGCGGCCGGCACCTACACCGTCGAGGTGACGGCGACCAACTACCAGAAGGAGACGGACACGGGCGTCTCGCTCGCGGCCGGGCAGGTCAAGACCCTCCCCGTCCGGATGACGGCCACGCCCGGCTCAATCGTGCTCAACGTCACCCACGCGACCAGCGGCGCGCCGATTAACGACAAGGTGACGGCCGTCACGGCCGCGAGCGGGGAGGACGAGTTCGACGGCGTGGAGGGCACGGACGGCAAGTGGTCGGTTAAAGACCTCCCGCCCGGCACTTACTCGGTCACCGTGACGGCCAACGACTTCCAGACGAAGACCGAGCAGAGTGTCTCGGTCTTGGCCGGTCAGCCGAAGCAACTCAACGTCGCGATGCAGCCGGTGGCGGCCGCGCGCGGCTCGGTCACCTTAACGATCAACGACGAGACGACGTTGGCGAGTATCGACGACAAGGTGACGGAGGTCGAGGCCGAGAGCGGGGCGTTAACTTTTCCGGGGACGAAGGGCGCAAACGGGAAGTGGTCGATTGCCAACCTCCTGCCCGGCACTTACTCCGTCAGGATCGCCGCGACGAGCTACCAAGGCAAGACCGTCTCGGGCGTCGAGGTCGCGTCCAATCAGGTCAAGTCGCTGATTGTCGCGCTGCGGCCGCTGCCCGGCTCAATCGCGCTCTCCGCGACCGACTCGGCCACGGGCGCGCCGATTGACAACAAGGTGGCGACCCTCAGCGCGACGGGCGCGCCGGGCACTTTCACGGGCGCGAAGGGGGCCGACGGCAAGTGGTCAATCCCCAACGTCCCGCCCGGCACTTACACCGTGACGGTGACGGCGACCAACTACCAAACGAAGACTCTAACGAGTGTCGCGGTCGTGGCCGGGACGGCCAAAGCCCTCTCCGCCTCGATGGTCGCCGTCCCCGGCACCATCGCCCTCAGCGTCAACGTCACGGGCACGGGCGCGGCGGCTGACAGCAAGGTGACGAGCGTCTCGGCGACCGGCACGCCGGGCACGTTCACCGGCTCGAAGGGCGCGAACGGGAAGTGGTCAATCGCCGACCTCCCGCCGGGCACTTACTCGGTGACGGTCATCGCCACCGGCTACGACACGAAGACGACGCCGGGCGTCGGGGTGACGGCGGCGACGACGGCGGCCATCACGGTCACGCTCTCGCCCGACATGAATCAGCCCTCGACCACCTTCGGGTTCACGAGGGGCCACCCCTCGCACCAACACACCGAGCACGACCACTTCATCACCGCGAGCCTCTCCAGCGCCGCGCCGCCGACGGGCACGCTCTCCAGCCCGGACACGGAGGCCCGAAACTGGATGGCGAGTTGGAGGAATTGGTTCTCGCTCGTGCGGCCCGACGTGAACATCGACACGTCGAAAGAGCCGATGATGAAGGTGACGAGCACGCGGCCCGTCGGCGACGAGACCGTCGAGTCGCAAGGCTTCGTCGTCCTCTTCCGCGCCGACAACTCGCGCATCCCCGTCAACTGGGAGAAGCGCGTGAGGACGGTCTTCCCCGGCACTGACCCGCAGTAGTGAAGTGATGCTCGACGCTTTCGGCGACACCTACATCGGGACGGTGCGCGCGCACACGGCCGAGCGCGACGCGCTGGCATTGCAGGTGCGCCTGCGCCGCGTGCTGGCTTCGCTCTCTTTGCGCCCGTCGGGCGTCCCGGCCTCGGCCGTCGTCTGCGTGCGACGCCTGCGCGCGCCGCCGCTCGGACACGCCGCGAGCTTGGGCGGCGCGCCCCGCGCGGCGGCGTGGGACAACGCGGTCGAATCGTCTCTGGCGCGACTCGTCGAGCGCGCGGCGCGGCCCGCGCGCGGCTTCGTCCCGGCCGACGCCGACGCGGTCGTCTTCTTCGACCGCGCGGAGCTTTTGGCGTGTCTCGCGTCCGACTGGCTGGCTGGCGCGGCCGCGCGCCGCTGGTGGTGGCGGGGAATCCTCCGTGGGCGCGACACGGCGCGCGCGCTCCTCGCGGCGTGGCTCGACGCGCCCGAGTACGTCCCGACGGCGCTCGAACTCCTCGCGCGCGAAGGCCGCGCCGCGTCCTTCGTCGCCTCGCTCGAAGATGCGTCGGCGCGCGAACTGTCGCAGAGAGTCGCGCGCGCCTTCGCGCTCGGAGAACTCGGCGACGCTCTCGCGGGCGCGACGCGCACAAGCGACGGCGACGGGCGCGACCGCTCGACGACGCGCGACGAAGACGCCGAACAGCGTTTCCTTCATCAACCGGCGGCGCACGCGGCCGCGCCCCCTTGGGAGACTCACTTCGACGGAGCGCGCGACGACGCGCTCGGCACGGAGCAGCAGTGCTTGTTGGGCTTGGGACTCACGCTCGCCCTCGCGCCCTCGCACGCACGCGCGCCTTCCTTCGTGCGTGCCGTGCGCGCGTGGCGCGACGACGCGCGTCGCGCGCCTTCGGACGCTCGCGCGACGCATCCGGCGCGAGAGTCGGCGTCAGCTGAGTCGGCGAAAGACGACGTGGACGCGCGCGTGTCGCCTTCGCCCGCGCCTCTCGCTGACGCGGGGCGCGATAGTCTTTCGACTCGACCCGCCGCCGAGACGCGAGGCGTGGAAGCGGAGCGAGTCCGGCGCGTCGAAGAGGCGCGAGATGAGGCGCGCGGCGCGGGCGAAGAGGCGCGTGAAGCGCGCGAGTTTGATGACGACCGTTTGACGGCGCGCGGCGACGACGCGGGCGCGCGAGACGCGGCGGCCGTCGAGTCGCGCGCGGACGTTGCGACGCACGACGAAGAGCGCGCGCCCGTCGAGCAGGCGGCGACGCCGCGCTTCGACGCGCCGAAGGTAGACGCGCGGGGAGACGCGCGGCAGGTTGATGCGGCGGACGAAACGCAGGTCGATGAGGAGTGGCAGGTGCGGGTCGTGCCGCGTCTCGTCGAGGCGCGCGCCGAGACGAAGTTGGGCGGGCTTTTCTATCTCGTCAACGTCGGCCTGTTCCTCGAACTCTACGGCGACTTCACGACGCCGCTCGAACCGGGCATCGCGCTCAACGTCTGGGACTTCGTCGCGCTGCTCGGCCGACGCCTGTGCGCGGACGACGCGCGCGATGATGAGAGCGACGCTGATGAGAATAAAGCTGACGGGGGCGACGCGGTCGAGGGCGAAGACGCCGTCTGGTCGCTTCTCGCGCGGCTCGCGGGTCGCGGCGAGGGGGAAGAGCCGGGCCGTGGTTTCGACGCGCCGCAGGAGTGGCGCGTACCGCCCAAGTGGCTCGCGCCGTTTCCCGAAGTCGGCGTGTGGGAGTGGTCGGCACGGGGCGGCCGCCTGCGCGTGCGACACCCAAGAGGGTTTTACGTCGTCGACGTGCGGCGTCGGCGCGCCGTCAGTGAAGCGCGACAGCTACGCGACGAACTCGCCGCCTACGACGGTCTCGCGAACTTTCGTCTGCGGCGCGTGAAGAGAACGAAGGACGAGGCGGTCGCGGACGCCGTCGTCGTCGGGCGACTTGAGCGTTGGACGGATTGGCTCGCGGCCTACGTGCGTGCGCGGCTCGCGCGTGCGCTCGGGCGTGAGTCGCGCGCGGAGTCGTCGCGTCTGGTGCTCGAACAAGAGGCGAGCGTGCGCGTGACGGCGACGCACGTGGACGCCTACTTTCAACTGGCGCGTTTGCCCATCGAGGTGCGCCTCGCGGGCCTTGACCGCGACCCCGGCTGGGTTCCCGCCGCCGGTCGCTTCGTCGCCTTTCATTACGACTGAAGAACTGGGAGGGTGTGAATGATGAGAAGCGATCTGTTCGAGGGTGTGCGCGCGACGCCGGAGCAGCACTTCAAGCTCTACTTCTACGCCGCCGTGCTGCGCCTCATCGAGCAGGTCGCCGTGCTGCACGAATCTTGGGAGGAGGTCTTGCGGCAGTTCCCGTTCATCGGCGGCTACGCGCAGGAGGTGGCGCGGCACGGGGCCGAAGGGATGACGTTCGCCGAGGCCGCCGCGAGTTGGCGCGACTCTCTGCGCGAATGGGAGTCGGCCGCCGAAGAGCACCTGCCTCTGCGCGCGCTCGCGGCCGCCGCCGAACTCAGTTACGAGACGACGGTGCTTTGGGTGACGACGGGGCTGTGCGAGGAGGACGCGCGCTTCGGGTTTGTCTTCGAGGCGTTGCAGGGCGTGGCGGGGCGGCAGACGCCGACGCTCGGGCTGTTGGGGACTTGGTGGCCGCAAGACTGCGAGGGCGAGGGCGGGCGTGCTGCGCTTCGGCGCTTGCAGGAACTAGGTCTAGCGCGCGTCGCCAACCCCGACTCGCCGCGCGCCGAGCAGACGCTTCACGTCACGCCCGTCTTGTGGGATGCGCTTCAGGGCGAGCGTCACGCGCGCCCGTCGGTGTGGGCGCGTTACCGTGCGGCCGAAGAGTTGACCGACACGGAAGAGCTAATCGTCTCTCATGAAGTGCGGCAACAGGTCGCGATGCTGCCCGACTTGCTCGCCTCGGGCGAGGCGCAGGCGGTCGTCGTGCGCGGGCCGCAGCGCAACGGCAGACGCACGCTCGCCGGGTCGCTCGCGCGCGCCATGGGGCGCGGCATGCTCGAAGTCGCCGGGCCTTCGCGCGGCGAAGAGGAACGTTGGCGGACGGTCGGCCCGCTCGCGACGCTTCTCGACGCCGTGCCCGTCGTCGTCTACGACCTAGCGCCGGGGGAGACGGCCGAAGTGCCGCGACTCGAAGGCTACGAAGGGCCGGTCGTCGTCGCGCTCGGGCGTCAGGGCGGCTTGACGGGGCAGGGCGTCGAGCGCGCGTTGACGCTCACGCTTGAGATGCCCGACGCGGCGGCGCGACGGCGTCACTGGCTTTCGGCCTGCGACGGCGAAGAGCCCGACGAGGCCGAAGAGATTGCCGAACGCTTCCGCATGACGGGCGGCAACATCCGCCGCGCCGCGAAACTCGCCTCGGCCTACGCCGCGCTCGAAGGCCGTCAGCAAATCGCCGCCTCGGACGTGCAGCACGCGGCGCGCGCCTTGAACCGTCAGACGCTCGACACCTTGGCGACGCGCGTCGAGTCGGCGGGCGACTGGGAGAGTCTCGCCGTCAAGGCCGAGACGATGCGCGAGCTGCGCGGACTGGAGACGCGCTGCCGTCACCGCGAGCGTCTGCGCACGTTCGTCGGCGAAGGTCTGGGGCGGCAACTCAACGCGGGCGTGCGCGCCCTCTTCACCGGCCCGAGCGGGACGGGAAAGACTCTGGCCGCGCGCCTCCTCGCCTCCGTGCTCAAGATGGATTTGTATCGGCTCGACCTCGCGTCGGTCGTCAACAAGTACATCGGCGAGACGGAGAAGAGTCTCAATCAAGTCTTCGCGCGCGCCGAAGAGTTGGACGTCATCCTCTTGCTCGACGAGGGCGACGCGCTTCTGACGCAGCGGACGAACGTGCAGAACTCGAACGACCGCTACGCCAATCTCGAAACCAACTACCTTCTGCAACGGCTCGAAACGTTCGAGGGCATCCTCGTCGTCACGACCAACGCGGGCGACCGCATCGACAACGCCTTTCAGAGACGCATGGACGTGGTCGTCGAATTTCACGCGCCGGAGTCGACGGAGTTACAGCGCATCTGGCAACTGCACCTGCCCGAAGGCCACACCGTCCCCGCGCCCTTCATCGGCGAGGTCGCGCGACGCTGCTCGCTGAGCGGCGGGCAGATACGCAACGCCGCGCTCCACGCCTCTCTGCTCGCGCTCTCGAACGGCGGCAAGGTCACGCCCGCGCACCTCGAAGCGGCCGTCCGCCGCGAGTACCGCAAGGCGGGCGCGGTCTGCCCACTGCGCGCGCAGTATTCGACGGCGTGAAAGGTATTAGCTCAGTCGTCCATAAAAGCAGTACGTCAGTCGTCCGAAAAAGTATTACGTCAGTCGTTCGGAAAGCAGCACTTAGACGGGTAGAGATTCCTGATGGCGACCACCGCCACGCGCACGACCAGTCCCGCACCGGCGCGGCCCAACGCGCCGGCCG
>DASUNL010000209.1:0-2816 GCA_036277175.1 Pyrinomonadaceae bacterium
GCCGACGAGCGCACGCGCCAAGGCTTCTCGCACGTCAAGCCCGTGGCCGACCAACTCCTCGAAAAAGTACAGGAGATGTCGGGCCGCACGACCGTCATCACCGGCCTCCCCACCGGCTTCAAAGAACTCGACGAAATGACCTCCGGCCTCCAGCCCTCCGACCTCATCATCGTCGCCGCCCGCCCGTCAATGGGCAAGACGAGTTTATGTCTGACGCTGGCGCAGAACGCGGCGATTGCGGCGGGGGCGGTGGTCGGCATCTTCAGTCTGGAGATGTCGAAGGAATCTCTGGTGATGAGGATGCTGTGCTCGGAGGGGCGCGTGGACGCGCACCGCTTTCGGGGCGGCTACCTGCACCGCGAGGAGTGGGCGCGGCTTGCGGGCGCGCTCGGCACACTCGCCGACACGAAAATCTACATCGACGACACGCCCGGAATCTCCGTCCTTGAGATGCGCGCTAAGGCGCGGCGTCTCGCGGCCGAGCAGAAGCGCCTCGACCTGATCGTCGTCGATTACCTGCAACTGATGTCCGGCTCTTCGCGCCGGGTGGAGTCGCGCCAGCAGGAGGTCTCGCAGATTTCGCGCGAGCTGAAAGGTCTCGCCAAGGAACTCAACGTCCCCCTCGTCGCCCTCTCGCAGCTCTCACGCGCCCCCGAGTCGCGCACCGACCACCGCCCCCAACTCGCCGACCTTCGCGAGAGCGGCGCAATAGAGCAGGATGCGGACGTGGTGGGATTCATCTACCGGGAGGAGCAGTACAACCGGACGGAGGAGAACGCGGGGCTGGCGGAGTTGATTATCGCGAAGCAGCGCAACGGGCCGACGGGGACGGTCAAGCTCGCCTTCCTTAAAGAGTTCACAAGGTTCGAGAACATGTGGCGTGAGTGAGACGCCGCCGCCGACGGCCATGAGCGATTCCGTGATGCAGGGGGGGAGGCCGACGTGGGCGGAGGTTGACCTCGACGCGCTCGCGTGGAACTTTCACGCGGTGCGCCGGCGTGTGGGCGCGGGCGTGCGCGTGATGGCGGTGCTCAAGGCCGACGCCTACGGGCACGGCGCGGTCGAGTGCGCGCGGAGGCTCGCGCGCGAGGGCGCGGACTGGTTCGGCGTGGCGACCTTCGAGGAGGGATTAGAGCTTCGTCGCGCGGGATTGCGCGAGCCTGTGCTCTGCTTCGGCGGGTTCTGGGGCGCGGACGAGGCCGCCGCCTGCGTGCGCGAGAACCTGACGCCCGTCCTCTATCGACTCGACATGGCCGAGGCGCTGGAGCGCGCGGCGCGCGACGCGGGCGTGGTCGCAGACGCGCACGTCAAGATTGACACCGGCATGGGACGCTTGGGCGTCCGCCACGAGGAGGCGGCCGAGTTCGCGCGCGCGTTGCGCGCCTTTCCTTCGGTGCGCGTCGAGGGCGTGATGACTCACTTCGCCGTCGCCGACGACCCCGACCGCGACTGCTTCACGCTCGATCAGGTCACGCGCTTCCGCGAGGCCGTCCGACTCTTTCGCGAGCGCGGCCACGCGCCGTCAATCGAGCACATGGCGAACTCTGCGGCGGCGTTCGCACACCCCGAGACGCGCGGGCAGATGGTGCGGCCGGGCGGCGTGCTCTACGGGCTGTGGCGCGACGTGCTGCCCAACTCGGCGGGCGACCCAGACTTGCGACCCGTCATGTCTCTGCGCTCGCGCGTCGTCCTCGTCAAGATGGTGCACAGCGGCGAGACGCTCGGCTACGGCTGCACGTTCGTCGCCGCGCGCGAGACGTTGGTGGCGACCGTGCCCGTCGGGTATCACGACGGCTACACGCGCGCGCTCTCGAACCGAGGGCGCGTCATCGTGCGCGGGAACTACGCGCCGGTCGTCGGTCGCATCTCGATGGACTTGACGCTCGTGGACGTGACGGACGTCGCGGGCGTGCGCGTCGGCGACGTGGTGACGCTCTTGGGCGAGGAGGGCGCGCTCGCCGTCCCGGCCGAAGACCTCGCGCGGACGGCCGGCACCATCTCCTACGAAATCACCTGCGGCATCAGCCACCGCGTCCCGCGCATCTACACCGAAGCCGAAAGTCTGTGAGTTGAAGTCTCAAATCTAAAATCTCAAATTTGATATTAGAGATTTGAAGTCTTAAGAGTCTCCGACCGGCGGGAAGGGGCGCGCGGCCTTGTGTGTCGGCCGCGCGCCCCTTTCGTTTCGGCGGATATAGTCGGCGGGTCGTGCGTGTCGCGCTCGAAGGGTTTCGCTGTTAGTTGAGCACGAAGTTGTAGTTGATGAGGCCGGTGACTTTGACGGGCTGGCCCGAAAGGAAGGTCGGCGAGAAGCGCGCGCGGAGCGCCGCGTCGACCGCCGCCTTGCGCAGCAGAGGGTGTCCGCTCGCGGCGTGCGCGCTCACCACGCGACCCTGCTCGTCGACGACAACCTGCACGGCGACAGTCCCCGACGCCTTCGCCTGCTTCGCAAGCTCCGGGTAGGCGGGCGCGGGCTTGTGGGTCGCCTTGCCCGCGATGACGCCGGTCGAAAGGTTGACGGGGCGGCGCGGCTGCGTAGGCTCGGGCTGCGGCGTCGGCTCGACGCGCGCGACGCGACGCTCCGGAACTTCCTCCGTGTCGGGCGCGACGAGCGAGCCGCCGGGCGTGCCGGCCGCGCGCGAGTGGTCGCCCGTGGGGACGCCGCCGCCGATTGCCGGGACGTTCGCCGGGCCGATGTCAACGATTGCGCCGGGCGGGAGTTCGGGCGCGTCGTTGCGCGTGGCGACACGGTTCGAGAGGTTCGCGTTGTTTCTAATCTCTTCGGTGACGACGGCCGCGCGGAACGGGCGCGTGTC
>DASUNL010000210.1:0-7956 GCA_036277175.1 Pyrinomonadaceae bacterium
TCTTCTGCTCGGCCTCGGCCTCGGGCTCGCGTGCGCCGCCGCATTCGAGGTGCCGAAGCTTCTGACGATTCAGACGACCGAGGACGCCGAGCACTACACGGGCCTGCCCGTCCTCGTCTCGCTCCCGAACATGCTCACGCCGCGCGAGGAGCGGCGTCTGAAGCTGCGCCGCACGGCCTTCGCCTTCGCGGGCTTCGCGGCGGCCGTCGTGAGCGTCCCTGCGCTCTACGTCGTGCTCCGCCTGACGCGCGTCCTTGAGATGTTCGCTTTCAGAGGCTGAAGACAGAAGCGGAGGTTGAGTGATGTACCTTGAGTTTTACGGTCTGAAGGAGTTGCCGTTCGCGCTGACGCCCGACCCGCGCTTCATCTACTTCACGCCCTCGCACACAGAGGCGATGGCGAACCTGCACTACGGCATCGAGTCGGGCAAGGGCTTAATCGTCGTTACCGGCGAGGTCGGGACGGGCAAGACGACCATCCTGCGCTGGATGATGCAGCGGCTCGACCGCACCGTGCTCGTCGGCTACATCTTCAACCCGCGCATGACCGTCCCCGAGTTCTACCACCACGTCACGTCGCCCAAGCTCCTCGACGTGCGCAGTTGGGAGAACAAGTCGGAACTCATCTCCGCGCTCGGCGAGACTTTGGAGACGCGACACGCGCGCGGCCTTCGCACCGTGCTCATCGTCGACGAGGCACACGGGCTTTCGACCTCGGTGCTGGAAGAGATACGCCTGCTCTCGAACTTCGAGTCGGATTCGGCCAAGCAGCTTCAAATCATCCTGACGGGGCAGCCCGAGTTGCGCGAGGTCTTGAATCAGCCGGAGCTTCGGCAGCTCAAACAGCGCGTCGCGCTGCGGTGCGAGATTCGTCCCTTGCCGAACATCGAGGAGACGGAGCGTTACGTCACGTCGCGCCTGCTCGTCGCGGGCGCGGAGCGCACGGACATCTTCTCGTCGGGCGCGATTGATTTCGTCTTCCGCTGCTCGGCGGGCATCCCGCGCCAGATTAACAACCTCTGCGACAACGCCCTGCTCGCGGGCTTCGCCTCGGGCCAAGAAGTGATTACGCGCGACACCATCGAGGAGGTCGCCGAGACCTTCGACATGCTGCCCAACCCTTCGCGCGGGCGGCAACTGGGCGAGGAGCGCGAGTCGCAGGCGCGCATCTTCTCGGCTTCGGGGCGGGCCGAGCTGTGGGCCGCGGGGAGTGGGCAGGAGTCGAAAGCGGGCGCGGCGTCGGACGCCTCGCGCAGAAGTGAGGAGCGCGAGATGGCGCGCGAGCTGGCGGCGGAAGTTGACGAGGTTTCCGCGGACGCGCGCGACGACTTGGGCCGCGCGTTCCGGCGTTGGGACGAGACGGCGGGAGGTAAGTGATGGGCAGAGTTTATGACGCTTTGAAGCGCGCGGCCGAAGCGAACGGCGCGAAGGGCAAAGACGCGAACGGCGCGAAGGGTAAGCGAGACGCCGCGAGCATTCCCGAAGAAGTGACGCTCGTCGTCGAGCCGCCCGCGCCGAACGGCGGCGAGCGGTCGAACGGCGGCGCGCACGCGACGACTGCGTCCGCGACGCCCGAGCACCTCTTCGAGTCGGCCAGACATTTCCGAGCGCCGGACGCGGCGCACGTTTCAGCGCCCAATGAGCGCACCGAACCTTCGGTCGGGTCGGCACTCCCCGACGGGCTGGCTTCGCGTGTTGCTGGGGCAACTTTGGGCGCTGCCGGCTCGGCGCGCGCTGGTCGAGACGTCCAGTCTCTGGACATCTCCGCCGCGCGCGTCGAGCCACATCTGGTCGCCGTCACGCAGCCGAACTCGCCGCACGCCGAACGCTTCCGCAGTCTGCGCACGCGCGTCCTCCACGCGGGCGAGCGTCGCAAGATGCAGGCGTTCGTCATCACGAGCGCGGGCGTGATGGAAGGGAAGACGTTGACGGCCGCCAACCTCTCTTGGCTTCTCGCGCAGACCGACGGCGTGCGCGCGCTACTGATTGACGGCGACCTGCGCAACCCTTGCGCGGCCGACTACCTCGGCATCGAAGCCCCCTTGGGCCTCGCCGAAATCCTCGCCGGAGAGGCGACGCTTGCGGAGTCGCTCCTGCGTCTTGAGCCCGCCGGCTTGTATCTGCTTCCGGGCGGCCAGCCGCGCCAGAACGTCGCCGAACTGCTTTCGGGGCCGCGCTTTAGCGCCGTCATCAAGGAAGTCAGGCAGATGTTCGACTACATCATCATCGACGCCCCGCCGCTCGGCATCTTCACCGACGCGACCGTGCTCATCAGCCGCGCCGACGCCGCGCTCATCGTCGCGCGCGCCGGACGCACGCGCTTCTCCGCGCTCGACCGCCTGCTCGAACCCTTGCCGCGCGAGCGCATCCTCGGCGTTGTCTTAAACGGCGCGGACGAGGAGACGCGCGAGAGCTACGACTACTACAACCGCCGCCGCTACACGCGACGCGGCGAGGCCGTGATGGAGACGGTCGAGGAAGAAAGCTAATGAAAGAAGCGTTCAGCGTTCAGCGTTCAGCAGTCAGCTTTTTGTTTTTAGCTGAATGCTGAGCGCTGAACGCTGAACGCTTCTTTAACGATTGACGAGGACACTTTGAGTTCATCGCGCTTCAACGCCCGCGCCGCGCTGCTCATCGTCGCCGAGGCACTTCTGCTCTTCGGCGCGATGGTGGCGGCCGCCTACATACGGCTCGGGCTGACGGACGCGCACCACGAACTCGTCGTGAAGTACGGCTACCTCAAGGCGGCCGTCGCCGCCCTCTTCTGCCTCGCCGCCTTCTACCTCTACGACCTCTACGACTTCATCGTCATGCACGACCGGCGCGAGCTTGTGCTCAGGCTCGTGCAGGCGCTCGGCCTCGCTTGGATAGCTCTGGCCGTCTCGTTCTACCTCGCGCCGGGCCTGATGATCGGGCGCGGCGTCTCGCTCATCACGCTCCCGCTCGCGCTCGCCTTGATGGTCGGCTGGCGCGTCTCGATTCACTGGCTCCTCGGCCACCCGAACGTCGGCGAGAAAATTCTCATCGTCGGCTCGGGCGAGACGGCCGTCGAGATTGCGCGCGAGGTTTTGGAGCGGCGCGACGCGGGCTACCGCATCGTCGGCTTCGTCGACAACCGTCCGGAACTCGTCGGCCAGTCGCTCGTCAACCCGCGCGTCATCGGCGTGACTTCGGAGATGGACGA
Organism: Pyrinomonadaceae bacterium; assembly: GCA_036277175.1. Classification (GTDB taxonomy): domain Bacteria; phylum Acidobacteriota; class Blastocatellia; order Pyrinomonadales; family Pyrinomonadaceae; genus DASQDT01. Next base: position 3,184 of record DASUNL010000210.1, read on the forward strand.
GGTGGTGCGGCGCGAGGGAGTCGACCGCATCGTCGTCGCGATGGGCGAGCGGCGCGGGCAATTTCCGACGGCGCAACTCTTAGACCTGAGCCTTTCGGGCGGCGTGGCGATTGAGGAGTGCGCGTCGTTTTATGAGCGTCTGACGGGGCGTTGCCACCTCGACATGATGCGACCCTCGTGGCTCATCTTTTCAGGCCGGGGGCGTCAGGCGCGTCTGTCGGGCGTCGCGCGCGCGCTGCTGCACAGAGGCGTCGCGCTCGTCGGCGCGATAGTCTCTCTGCCCATCGCGCTCCTGACGGCCGCGCTCGTCAAAATTGAGTCGCCCGGCCCGGTGCTCTACAGGCAGGAGCGCGTCGGGAAGAACGGCCGGGTGTTTACCATCATGAAGTTTCGCTCGATGCGGACGGACGCGGAGAAGGATGGGCCGGTGTGGGCGTCGAAGGACGGCGACGCGCGCGTGACGCGCGTCGGGCGCGTGATACGGAAGATTCGCGTGGACGAGATTCCGCAGTTCTGGAACATCCTCAAAGGCGAGATGAACTTCGTCGGCCCGCGCCCCGAGCGCCCGCACTTCGTCCGCCAACTCGCCGAGGAGATTCCCTTCTACGAGCAGCGCCACCTCATCGCGCCGGGGCTGACGGGCTGGGCGCAGATTAAATACCCTTACGGCTCTTCCATCGAGGACGCGCGGCAGAAGCTCCAGTATGACCTCTTCTACATCAAGAACCAGAGCCTCATGCTCGACGCGATGATTCTCTTCGAGACGGTCAAGACGATTCTGTTCGGCCGGGGGACGTGAAGGCGTTTTCCCCTCGGCGTGTTTGAAGGTTTGGGAGGTTTCAGATGAAGTCACAAATCGGATTCAAGTCGCTCATGCTCTCACTCGCTTTCGCGCTCGCGTGCGGGGCAGCCGCCGCTGCACGCGCGCAGCAAGACGCTGTGAAGCCTGCGCCGTCCGCCGGTCAGGAGAAGCAGAAGGACGAGGACAAGGGCGCGAAGAAGACGCAGGGGCCGGACGAGCGTCTTGAGCCGGACGACACGGCCGAGACGCCGCAGGGCGTCTCCGAGGAGGCGCTCGCCAACCGCGTCGAGCAGCAGTCGGAGGAGGCGGCCGCCGTGCTGCCCTACTACAACAACTTCCTCTCGCAGTACCGCCTCGGCCCCGAAGACATCATCTCGGTCTCGGTCTTCGGCCAAGACCGCTACTCGAAGTCCGGCATCGTCGTCCCGCCCGACGGGAAAATCTCCTACTACCTGATTAAGGGCGGCATCCACGTCGCCGGCAAGACGACCGAGCAGGTGGCCGACGAGATTGCGCACCACCTCGACGAGTTCATCATCGAGCCGAAGGTGACGGTCTCGCTTGAGAAGGCGCAGTCGATGCGCTACGCCGTGCTCGGCGAAGTCGGTCAGCCGGGCGTGCGTCTGATGACGCGGCGGCTGAGCGTCTACGAGGCGCTTCTCGAAGCGGGCGGCGTGTTGGGGACGGGCAACAAGAAGAAGGTCGTGCTCGTCCGCTACGGCGCAGACCGCAAGCTTGAGCCGCGCGTCATCGACGTCTCGGCCATCGAGAAGGGGCGCTCGCCCGACGACGTCTTCCTCGCGGCGGGCGACCAGATTTTCGTCCCCGGCAACCGCATGAAGACGGTCAACAAAGTCCTCGAACTCCTCCCCGTCATCAGCTTCGCCCGCATCTTCACGGGCGGATGGTAAGGGCGTGAAGGCAAAAGGCAAAAGGATGAAAGCCGTGAATCGTCAATCGTCAATCGTGAAGAGGAAGAGCTTGCCTTCCTCTATTCACGGTTTACGATTTGCGATTCACGGCCTCCTCTTCGCCTTGTGCCTTGTGCCTTGCGCCTTGTGCCTTGCGCCTCGCGCCTTCGGAGCGGACGGCGCGTGGAGTCGTCAGCGTTCGGGCACGCTCGCGTGGCTGCACGCCGTCCACTTCATAGACGAGCGGCGCGGTTGGGCCGCCGGGAGCAAGGGCGCTCTGCTCGCGACCGAGGACGGCGGCGCGACGTGGCAGCTTCGCCGTCGGCCCACCGACGACAACCTCCGCGACGTCTTCTTCGCCGACGCCGAGACGGGCTGGCTCGTCTGCGAGCGCAACGTCTTCGCCATACAGGCGACCGGCGAAGCGCACTCTTATTTGATGAAGACGACGGACGGCGGGCGCACTTGGACGCGCGTCGAGTTGGAGTGGAAGGGGCAGAGCGCGATTATGCTTCGCGTCGTGTTCGCGGGGCGCGAGCGCGGCTGGGTCTTCGGCGAGACGGGCGTCGTCTTCGCGACGACGGACGGCGGCCGCAACTGGATGCGCCAGCGCGTCCCCGTCGAGCGACTCCTGCTCGGCGGCACGTTCCTCGACGAGCGGACGGGCTGGCTCGTCGGCGCGGGCGCGACTTTCCTCTACACGCAGGACGGCGGCGCGACGTGGGGCGCGGGTCAGGTCTTGGCCGACGCGCCCGCGCCCGCGCGCGAGTCGGCGCGACTCTACGCGGCGTCGTTCATCGACGCGCGGCGCGGCTGGGCCGTCGGCGCGCGCGGCCGCGTCTACGCGACGACGAACGGCGGGCGCATCTGGCGCGAGTTGGGCGAGGCGTCGGACGCAGACCTCTTCGACGTGAAGTTCTTCGACGAGCGCGAGGGCTGGGCGGCCGGTGCGAACGGGACGCTGCTCTACACGCGCGACGGCGGCCGCACTTGGCGCGCGTCGCCCAACGTAACGACGCACCCGCTCGAACGCCTCTTCTTCGCGGGCCGCGCGCGCGGCTGGGCCGTCGGCTTCGGCGGCACGATCATCTCTTACGCGCGCGCGACGACCGCCGACACCGCCACGCGCTGACGGACAGCAAAACTCGCATACGACGGAGAAAGAAAGATGCTCGACAAGTTGAACTCTACTTCGGAGACTCCGCGCGACGGCGCGACGCGACCCATAAGGGCCGCGCTCATCGCCGTCCTCTTCGCCGTGCTGCCCTCGGTCTCGGCCCGCGCGCAGGCGGTCGCGCCCGACGCCGTGCGCGAGCGACGCGCCGCGACGAAGGCCGCGCCGCAGGAGTCTGTCGCGAAAGAGTCTGTCGCGAAAGAGTCGGAGACGAAAGAGACGGCGGCCAAAGAGTCGGCGGTCAAAGCCGCGACGGACGAAGATGCGACGGACAAAGAGTCATCCGTGAAAGATGCATCGGCGAAAGAGTCTTCGGCCGAGGTCGAGTCTGAAGAAGCTTCGGGCGCGGAGTCTTCGGAGGAGCGGTTGAAGGGCGCGACGACGGACGCGGAGCGCGCGCGCCTTCGCCGTGATTTGGCCGAGCAGATGGCAGCCGCCGGTCGCAAGTCGGAGGCCGTCGCGGAGTTGCGCGCGATGTCAGGCGAAGAGCGTTTCGACCCGGCGCACTTCTACAACGTCGGCAACGCCCTCGCGCGTCTCGGCGAATCGAGCGCGGCCGTCGAAGTCTACCGCAAGGCCATCGCGCAGCGTCGCGGCAACTACTCGCGCGCGCAGCATAACCTCGGCGTCGTGCTGATGCGCCTCGGCCGTTGGGAGGAGGCGCGCGAGGCGCTCGCGTCGGCCGTCCGCCTCGAAGGCGGCAGCTACCCGGAGGCGAGCTACAACTTGGGACGCCTCCACGCCTTGCGCGGTGAGGCCGGACTCGCCATCGCCGAGTGGACGCGCACGCTCGCGCGCAAGCCCGACCACGCCGACGCGGCGGCCGCGCTCGCGCGCGCACTCGCCGAGGACGGCGACCCCGAACGCGCTCTCTTAGTCCTCGACACCTTCACGAAACGCGCCGACGGACGCGGCACGCCCGCGCCGCGCGAAATCGCGGTCGCGCGCGGAGAGATAGTGGCCGCGATGAACGTCGCGGGCCTGAGAGAGAAAGAGCGCGCCGACGAGGGCGAGTCGGCACGCTTCGCCGTCGGCCCTTTCAATCGCACGAGGGCGCTCGGCACGTTCTCCGTCGACCAGCAGACCTACGACATCATGCGTCGCGCGCGCGCGGCGCGCGAGTCGGAGCGCAACGAGGAGGCGGCCGCGCTCTTCCGCCGCGTCATCGCCAGTCGCGGCGGCTACTTCCCGCCCGCCAACCTCGAACTCGGCTACGCGCTCGTCAGCCTCCGACGCGACGAGGAGGCGGCCGCGCCGCTCTCGGCCGTGGCCGAGCGCGATGGCGCGCGCTACCCCGTCGTCTTCTACCATCTGGGCCGCCTCTACGAGCGGCTCGGCCAGCTCCGTCGCTCTTCCGAAGCCTTCACGCGCGCCTCAACCCTGTACGGCGACGCGAACCCGCAAATCCTCATCGAGCTGAGCCGCATCAGCGAGAAGGAGGGCGACCTGCGCGCGGCCGTCGAGGCGATGGAGCGTTACGTCGGCGCGCAGGAGCGCGCGGGCGACCAGTCCGCATGGGCGCGTGAACGCCTCGCGCGTCTGCGCGAAAAACTCACGTCCGCGAACGCTTCCGCGAAGTGACCGATTTACGTTAGCCACGGAGGCACGGAGACACAGAGAAAAAGAAAAGGCGAGTAAGTTAAGAGGGAGAGTTGAATGGCTCAACTCTCCCTCTTAACTTTTATTTTTGTCTTATCTCTCCGCGCCTCCGTGCCTCCGTGGCTAATCTTCCTTACGCGCCGAAAATTTTTTGCCACGAAGCGCCTGCGCGCGGTGTTCATACATCAGAGCGACAACGGTGGGACGAAGTCGCGCTCAGGCGGCGGCGGCGGCCTGACCCGCGAGCGCCGCCTGTGCAAAGCGGCCCGCACGTCACGGTCGCCCGC
>DASUNL010000211.1:0-5388 GCA_036277175.1 Pyrinomonadaceae bacterium
CGGGGACTCGTGAGTCCCCGCCCCTCCTCTTTTGTGTGGGTCACAGCGCCTTACTTGAACTTGAAGTTGGCGCGGTGGGTTGTGCCGTCCGTCAGCGTGAGGACGAGTTGGCGGCAAGTGCCCGCCCACGCGCTCTCAGTCTTCCAGACGAAGTTGTATTGGTCGCCGCTCGCCGAGTACGAGAAGCTGTTCTCGCTCGCCTCGATCGTGCCGCTCATGTCGACGACGGGGTCGCTCGTGCCGCACGCGAACGCGCCCGACGACGGCGAGCCGGCCGCGAAGACGCCCAGCCCCTTGTTGCCGCTGAGACTGAACTTCACGGGGATGGCCCGGCCGGCGTTGACCTGATTGATCGTCGGCAGGTTGTTGACCGGCGAGAAGAAGCCGGTGAAGTTGAAGAGCACCGTCACGGTGAAGGTGCCCGTCGTGGAGTTTCCGGCCGCGTCGGTCGCGGTCGCCGAGACGGTCGTCGTGCCGACCGAGAAGACCGACCCGGAGGCCGGGGTGTAGACGACAGACACCGCGCCGCCGCAGTTGTCGCTCGTCGTCGGGGCCGGGTAGTTGACGGCCATGCTCGTCGCCGACGAGTTGAGCGGCAAGCTTACAGTGACGTTCGGAAGCGCCAACGTCGGCGGCGTGTTGTCGTCGATGACGACGGTCTGGTTCTGCGTCGACGTGTTGCCCGCCGCGTCCGTGTACGTCCAGTGGATGGTGTGCGTCCCCTGCGTCGTGTAGGTCAGCGGGTCGTTGGTCGTGGCGGTGACTTGACCGGCGCAGGCGTCGGTCGCCGTCGGGATAGTCGTCACGGTGGCGGAACACTCGGCCGTGACGGTCGGCAAGCTCGCCACGTTCGGAACCGGCGCGGCCCCGTCGGTGACGATGACCGTCTGGTTCTGTATCGAGCTGTTGTTGGCGTTGTCGGTGAACTGCCAGCGGACGATGTGCGTCCCCGGCGTGTTGTAGGTGAGCGGGTCGAGCGGCGTGCCCTCGATGTCGCTACCGGCGCAGTTGTCGGTGGCGGTCGGGGGCGGGCCGGTGATGGTGGCCGAGCACTCGCCCGTCACGGTCGGGAGCGTCGCCACGTCGGGCACGGGCGCGACGTTGTCGGGGGCGATGCTCACCGTCTGCGTCTGCGTCGTGGTGTTATTTGCGGCGTCGGTGTACGTCCACGTGATCGTGTGGTCGCCCGGCGTGTTGTAGGTGAGTGGGTCGGTGGTCGTGCCGATGATCGTCCCGCCGCAGTTGTCGGTGGCGCGCGGCGCGTCGGTCGCCAATATCGTCACGGAGCAAGCGCCCGTGCGGGTCGGCAGCGTCCCCACGTTCGGCGTGGGCGGCGCGCTGGTGAGGTTGCAGCCGACCGGGGTCACGACGATGTTGAAGTCGCAACTCGTGGTGTTGCCCGCGAGGTCGGTCGCCGTACAGGAGACCGGGGTCGTGCCGACTTCAAAGCTCGCCCCGGAGTTCGCCGTGCAGGTGACGCTGACGCCGGGGTTGTTGTCGGTCGCCGTCACGCTGAACGTGACCGGCGCGGAGTCGGCGGACGCCGAAGTCTCGGGGACGGTGATGTCGCCGGGGCAGTTGATGGACGGCGGCGTGTCGTCGGCCGGGGCCGTGACGGTCACCGTGAAGTTGCAGGTCTGTCCGTTCGGCGTCGTGGCCGTCACGGTGGTCGTGCCGAGCGGGAAGGCCGAACCCGAGGCCGGGCTCACCTGCGTCGGGCCGGTGCCACAGTTGCCGCCGACCGTCGGCGCGTCGAAGGTGACGACGGCGCTGGTCGCCCCCGGCGCGGCCTCCTGCGAGATGCTGCCGGGGCAGCCGAGGGTGCAGGAGGGCGGGGTCGGGTTGTCGGCCGTGTCGCTCGCCGTGGAGCTGTTGTCGATGTCGCTGCGCTCGGTCGTGTCGCTCTCGACCGTGACCGTGTCGCTGATCTCAGCCCCGTCGGGGATGCTTGAATTGACGAGGTAGGTGGCCGTGAAGATGGCCGACTGCCCACGCGCCAGAGACGCGCCTTCGCACTCCGTCTGACCGCTCGTCGTCGTGCAGGTGAAGGCCGGGCCGCTGTTCTGCGCGAACGAGACGAAGGTCGTGTTGGCCGGCGGGTGGTCGGTGAAGGCGACGTTCGCGGCCGCATCGGGCCCGAGGTTGTGGACGTTGATGAGGTAGCTGAAGTTCTGTCCGGCGACGGGGCGGCCCGTCTGCTCGACCTTCGTAATCTGGAGGTCGGCGACAGCGCCGGCCGGGTCGCTCACCGCAATCGGGGCGAGCGCGCGCAGGCCAGCCTCGTCGGTGTCCACCGTGGCGACGACCCACGTCCCACGGTTGTCAAGCTGCGAGTCCCCGAGGCCCGTCTCCGCGTCCTCCGGCAGTGTGAACGTGTAAGAGCTGTTCGCGCTGCTGACGTCGACGCTATGGATGACGAAGCCGTCCGGGTGCGCGAAGACGAGGCGGCGCAGCACGCGGCCCGCGTCCTCCGGCTCGCCCGAGACCTTCGCGCAGACCGTGTCGCCCAACTCGAAGTTGCTCTTCGGCGTCGTGCAGGTTCCCTCGAACGTCTCGACGGTCTCCTCGCCCGCCTGAAAGAGTAGAGGGTGGAAAGAGACGAAGGACGAGGGGGTCGTCGTCAGTTTGTCGGCCGCGAAGGGCGAGGCGAGTCGGGCGCGCATCGTGGCGGCGCGCAGGGCGAGGGCGGCGGCGCGACCCGAGGCCGACGGGCTGAGGGACGCGAGTGAGGGCGCGCCCTGACGTTCAGCGTCGGCGGCTCGGGAGGCCGTGCCGAAAGCACCCGCGAAGAGCGCGAGCGAGATGATGAGTGCGGTCAAAAGGGTGGTTCTTAATTTGCGGCTCGAACCGGGCAGCGGGCCGCGCGTCTTGTCGCCGGTGCTAACTTTCGGGCGGGCACACGGCGACGGTGCTGCGGAGTGCTTGGGGGACGTCATCGTTCGGCTTCCTCACTTTTCTGGCGGTAGGGTGTTGGATTGGCGTTAAGCGACTAGGTCTTAACGAGGTAAAGAATCTACTCGAAGGAGAAGAACGGAATCAGACTGTCGTCGGAAGTACGTTGCAGTCGGTAACCCTCAATAGCGGCGCAATTCTATATCCCATCGAAGCGCAAAATGCAAGGTTTCGCCGGACGCGGCCGAACCTTTTTTACGCCCCCGCCGCGGGCGGCCCCCGTCCGACTTGGTGTAAAATTATCCCGACCCGCGCTTTTCTACTAAATTCAAGGTGCGCGGCCGCGTCGCGCGTCGTAAATATTTTGTGCGGGCGGCCGACGACAGCGCCGTCAGGAAGGACTGAAGACCCCGCCATGTCACAGGAAGCTTTGAGGAGCGAAGACCGCAGCGCGCCGACGCGCACCGAGAGCGATTCGATGGGCGAGATAGAGGTGGCGGCCGACCGCTACTGGGGCGCTCAGACCGAGCGTTCGCTGCACCACTTCAACATCGGCTTTGACACGATGCCGCGCGAGATGGTGCGCGCTCTCGGCGTCCTTAAGAAGGCGGCCGCGCTCGTCAACCGCGACCTCGGCAAGCTCCCGGCCGACAAGGCCGAACTCATCACGCGCGCGGCCGACGAGGTCATCGACGGACGCCTCGACGAACACTTCCCCTTGCGCGTCTGGCAGACGGGGTCGGGCACGCAGACCAACATGAACGCCAACGAAGTCATCTCGAACCGCGCGATTGAGTTGGCGGGCGGCGTGATGGGGTCGAAAGCGCCAGTCCACCCGAACGACCACGTCAACATGTCGCAGTCGTCAAACGACACCTTCCCGACCGCGATGCACATCGCGGCGGCCGAGCGGATGAACCGGCTCATCCCCGAAGTCGAGCGCCTGCGTGACGCCATCGACGCGAAGGCCAAGGAGTACTGCGACGTGGTCAAGATAGGGCGCACACACTTGCAGGACGCGACGCCCCTGACGGTCGGGCAGGAGTTCTCCGGCTGGGCGAGTCTCTTAGACCGCGACGTGGAGCGCCTGCGCATGACGCTTCCCGGACTCTACGACTTGGCAATCGGCGGCACGGCCGTCGGCACGGGCCTCAACTCGCACCCGGAGTTCGCCGAGCGCGCCGCCGCGAAGATTGCCGAGCTTACAGGCTTACCCTTTCGCCCGCACCCGAACAAGTTCGCCGCCCTTTCGGCGCACGACGAGCTTGTGTTTGCCAGCGGCGCGCTCAAGACCTTGGCGGGGTCGCTCATGAAGATTGCGAACGACGTGCGCTGGCTGGCTTCGGGGCCGAGGGCGGGTTTCGGCGAGTTGATTCTGCCGGAGAACGAGCCGGGGTCTTCGATCATGCCGGGCAAGGTCAACCCGACGCAGTCGGAGGCGATGACGATGGTCGCCGTGCAGGTGATGGGCAACGACGCGGCCATCGGGTTCGCCGGCTCGCAAGGCAACTTCGAGCTGAACGTCTTCAACCCCGTCATGATTCACAACCTGCTCCACTCGATTCGACTGCTCAAGGACGCCTGCCGAGGCTTCGTCGACTACTGCGTCGCCGGCATCCAGCTCAACCGCGCGCGCATCGAGGAGCACTTGCGAAACTCTCTGATGCTCGTCACGGCCCTGAACCCACACATCGGCTACGACAACGCCGCGCGCATCGCCAAGAACGCGCACAAGCGCGGCATCAGTTTGCGCGAGTCGGCCGTCGAGCTCGGACTCTTGACCGCCGAGCAGTTCGACGAGTACGTCAAGCCGGAGGAGATGACGCACCCCTAGGTGCGCGCCGACGCATGGTGGAAAGTGAGGCCCGGCGGAGACTTCCCAAGAGTCTCCGCCGGGCCTTCGTCTGTCATCGCGCGCGGCGCGTTTAGTTAGTGGTGGCGTAGTTCGGGTCGGGCGCGACCGTGAACGGCCCGGCGATGTCCGTGCCGTTGAAGAACGCGCCGACCTTGAAGAGTTTGAGGTTGGTCGCGTCGTTGGTGAGGTTGACTAGCCCCGCGCCCTGATTGTTCGTGAACGACGAGTTCATCACGTTCGCCCGCGCGTTGTTGCGCAGGACGAGTCCGTAGCCGGGGTTGGGCGCGGTCGGCACGCTGGGGCCGATGCGCAGGCCCGCGCCGACCGACTGCGTGTTGGTGATGGCGACGTTCGCGTTGTCGATGAGCGAGATGTTGTTGGCGATGTTGTTTTCGAGACGGCAGTTGTCGATGTTGACGCGCGCGATGCCGGCGACGAGGATGCCGTTGTTGAAGTTGCGGATGACGAGGTTGCGCAGGGTCACGACGCGGAACGCGCTCGAATAGGCGACGGTGATGCCGTTCGACCCCTGCCGCAAGGCGTTGCCGCCCGCCGGGTCGCCCTGAAGGACGGCGTCGATGTTGGCGATGACGCCGGGCGCGGCCTCAATCGTCACGTTGCCGGGGTTTATGACGCCGCCG
>DASUNL010000212.1:0-12062 GCA_036277175.1 Pyrinomonadaceae bacterium
TCATACGTGCTGAAGCGTAAGGTCGGCGAAGTGTTTGAGATTGAGGGCGCGGGTGGCGCGCCTGTGCGTCTGCGCGTCGTCGCCGCGCTCGCCGACAGCATCTTTCAGGGCGAGCTTCTGATGTCGGAGCGAAACTTCCTGCGTCACTTCCCCGAGGAGGAGGGCTTCCGCTTCTTCCTCTTCGACGTTCGCGACGCGGCGCGCGCCGGTGACGTGGCCGCGACGCTTGAAGAGAGACTCGCCGACTACGGACTCGACGCCGTGCCGACGGCCGAACGGCTCGCCAGCTTTCATCGCGTCGAGAACACTTTCCTCTCGACCTTCCAGATGCTCGGCACGCTCGGCCTCGTGCTCGGCACGCTCGGCTTGGGCGCAGTCCTTCTGCGCAACGTGCTTGAGCGGCGCAGGGAACTTGCCTTGCTGCGCGCGGTCGGGTACGGGCCACGCCACTTCGCTTTGATGGTGCTCGCCGAGAACGCTCTCCTGCTCGTCGCGGGACTCGCGACGGGGACTCTGTGCGCGCTCCTTGCGATTGCGCCGGTCGTCTTCGAGCGCGGCGGACGCCTGCCCGTCGCCTCGATGGGCGCGCTGCTTCTCGCCGTCCTCTTCGCGGGCCTCCTCGCTTCACTCATCGCCACGCGCGCCGCGCTGCGCTCGCCCGTCCTCCAAGCCCTGCGCGCCGAGTAACGAATAAGCACTCAGCGTTCAGCGTTCAGCGTTCAGCTTTTTAGAAAGCGGACGAGACGACGTTTTGATTCGTGAACATTGATTAGCATCCGCCGTCCGGCACGCGGCGATCGGCCGTGAGCTGAAAGCTGAAAGCTGATTGCTGACCACTTCTTAAATCCGCGTCCCGCAAACTGTACGCGCGTCGGGCCTTTTTACAGACTTTTTACACCGGCCGCGCCGTTTAGCGTCATAATGTCGCTCCGCCCGGCACGAGTCTGCACTGTAAGGAGAGACGAAAGATGAGAACCCCCGTCAACGCAAAACCGAGAGTCGCTTCGCGCTTCATCATCGCCGCGCTCGTCGTCTGCTGCATCGCCGTCGCGGCGCGCGCGCAGAGCGAGTGGCCGCAGTTCGGAGGGCCGGGCCGCAACTTCGTCGCGAAGACGAAGGGCTTGGCCGCCGCTTGGCCGGAGAAGGGGCCGAAGCAGTTGTGGAGTCGCCCGCTCGGCGAAGGCCACTCGTCAATCGTCGCCGACGGCGCGGTGCTCTACACGATGTACAGTCAGGCCGCGCAGGAAGTAATCGTCGCGCTCGACGCCGCGACGGGCAAGACCCTTTGGGAGCACAAGTACGACGCGCCGACGACCGGCATGAATTACGAGTTCGGCGCGGGGCCGCACTCGACGCCGCTCGTCACGGGCGAACGCCTGTTCGCCGTCGGCTCGACCGGAAAATTCCACGCGCTCGACAAGAAGACGGGGAAGGTTCTGTGGGCGCACGACATGTGGAAGGACTTGGGCGGCGCACGGATGGGGCGCGGCTATTCGTGCAGCCCCGTCGCCTACAAAGACCTCGTCATCGTCACGCTCGGCGGGCGCGGCCAGTCGCTCGCCGCCTTCAACCAGAAGGACGGCGCAATCGTCTGGAAGCGGCAAGACCTCGAAGTCTCGCCCAACTCGCACATCATCGCCAACGTCGGCGGACAAGACCAACTCGTCGCCTTCATGGGCCGAGAGGTCGCGGGCTTAAACCCGCAGACCGGAGACCTCCTTTGGTCGCACCCGCACGCGACCGACTTCGGACTCAACATCACCTCGCCCGTCTACGGCGAGGACGGCCTGCTCTTCATCTCCTCGGCCTACGCGGGCGGGAGCCGCGTCTTGCGACTCACACGCGACAAGGACGGGAAGACCACTCCGAGCGAGGTCTGGTTTCACCGGCGTCTGCGCGTGCATCACACGACGGCCGTGCGCGTCGGCGACCTCGTCTTCGGTTCGAGCGGCGACTTCGGCCCGGCCTTCCTCGCCGCCGTCGAAGTGAACACGGGCCGTCTGCTCTGGCAAGACCGAAGCTTCTCGAAGGCGAACCTCCTGTACGCCGACGGCAAGTTCATCATCCTCGACGAGGACGGCAACCTCGGACTCGCGACGGCCGGCGCGGAAGGACTCAAGGTCATCTCGAAAGTGCCCGTCATGGAGAGCACCGCTTGGACTGCCCCGACGCTCGTCGGCACGCGGCTCTACCTCCGCGACCGCAAGAAAATCGTCGCGCTCGATTTGGGCTGAGCGCCGGTCGAAGTCCTGAGAAGTTAAGGGAGACCCGTCCGATGTTTACACGCACGTTAAAGAGTCTGTCCGTCGTGCTGCTCGTCGTCTCGATGAGTCCGGCCGTCTCTTTGGGCGGCGAGTGGCCGCAGTGGCGCGGGCCGAAGCGCGACGGAGCGGCCGCGACGTTTCGGCAGCCGAAACAGTGGCCGGAGAAGTTGAAACTCAAGTGGAGGGTCAACGTCGGCTTCGGCGCGGCCTCGCCCGTGATGTCGGGCCAGCGCGTCTACCTCTTCACCAATCAGGGTCAGGGCGAAGTCGTGACGGCGCTCGGTCTCGGCGACGGCAGGCAGTTGTGGCAGGACAAGTACGCGGTCACATACGAGCGGCAGGAGATGGAGAAGGACTTGAGCAAAGGGCCGAAGTCGACGCCGGTCTTGCACGACGGAAGTCTCTACACCGTCGGCGTGAGCGGCATCATCTCGGCCTACGACGCGGCGACGGGGAAACTGCGCTGGCGCAAAGAACCCAAGGGCGGAATGAAGGAAGCCTACCCCGTCTTCGGCATGGCGATTTCGCCGCTCGTCGCCAACGGCCTCTTAATCGCGCCGGTCGGCGGAAACAGACAGAGTAAGCTGACGGCGTTCGACACGAAGAGCGGCGAAGTCCGCTGGCAGTGGGGCGCGGAGAACTTGCACCCCGAGCTGGGCCTCGGTTTCTCCTCGCCGATTCTCGCCGAGGTCGCGGGGACGCGGCAGATAGTTTTCTGGACGGGCCGGGATTTGGTCGGACTCGCGCCGGAGACGGGCAAGGCTCTCTGGACGTTCCCGTTTAGGTCGCAGTGGGACAGCGTCGTCACCCCCGTCTTTCACGACGGCATGGTCATCGTCTCCGGCAACCCGATGGGCACGGTCGCCGTCCGCATCAACAAACAGGGCGGCGGCTTCAACGCGCAGCAGGTCTGGCAGCAGGAGGAAGTCTTCACCTACATGAACACGCCGGTCGCGACGAAGAACCTGCTCTTCGGCCTGTCGGTGAAGAAGAAGGGCCAGTTCTTCTGCCTCGACCTCGCGAGCGGCAAGACGCTCTGGCTGACCGACGGGCGCGAGGCCGAGAACGCTTCGTTCCTGAGCGCGGGCGAGAGCATTCTCATCCTGACCAACGACGCGAACCTGACCGTCGTCAAAAATAGTGGTAATGCGTTCGAGTCGATTCGACGTTATCAGGTGGCCGACAGCGCGACGTGGGCGCACCCGATAGTCTTCGACGACCAGATTCTCGTCAAAGACGAGGCGACGCTCGCGCTGTGGAGTCTCTGACGACGCGCGCCGATTGTTAATTGAGCGGGCGACGCGGAAATTTAAAGGCCGGGGCGGGCTTCACGTCCACCCCGGCCTTGCGTTATAAATCTACTCACACGGCAAGTCTCGCTCGGCACGACTACTTCAGAGGGGGAAGCACGACGATGCGCACACGCGCGACACTCATCCTAATCATCTTCGCACTCGCGTCGGGCGCGGCGCGCGCGGGCAACTGGCCGCAGTGGCGCGGGCCGAACCTCGACGGCACGGCCGCCGCCGACGAAAAGAATCTGCCCGTCAAGTGGACGAAAGAAGAGGGCGTCGCGTGGAAGTTGCAGATGCCCGAGCTGAGCGGCTCGACGCCCGCCATCTGGGGCGAGCGCCTCTTCCTCAACGTCGCGTCGGGCGACGAGCTTCTGCTCTGGTGCGTCGACAGGCGCGACGGGAAAGTCCTCTGGCGGCAAAAGCTCGGCGGCGGCAATCACAAGCAGCGCAAGCAGAACATGTCCTCGCCATCGCCCGCGACCGACGGCCGCGCGGTCTACGTCATGACGGGGACGGGCGTGTTCAAGGCGTTCGACTTCGCGGGGAAAGAACTTTGGGCGCGCGACGTGCAGAAGGACTACGGCGAGTTCGGTTTGAATTGGGGCTACGCCTCTTCGCCTTTGCTCCACGAAGACGCGCTCTACGTGCAGGTCTTGCACGGCATGAAGACCGACGACCCTTCGTACGTTTTGAGAATCGACAAGCGGACGGGCAAGACCGTCTGGCGCGTCGAGCGACCGACGACGGCCGTGCGCGAGTCGCCCGACTCTTACACTACCCCTGCGCTCGTGCGCCACGGCAAGGCCATCGAAATCGTCGTCACCGGCGGCGACGTGGTGACGGGCCACGACCCGGCGAACGGAAAAGAACTCTGGCGCGCGGGCGGACTCAACCCCGACAACAATCCGTTCTACCGCATCGTCGCCTCGCCGGTCGTCGCGGGCGGAGTCGTCTACGCGCCGACGCGCGTCAAGCCCCTGCTCGCGCTCCGCGCGGGCGGGCGCGGCGACGTGACGAAGACGCACCTGCTCTGGTCGACCGACGACGGGCCGGACGTGCCGACGCCGACGACCGACGGGAAATACTTCTACGTCGTCAACGACAAGGGAGTGGTCTACTGCTTCGACGCGAAGACGGGCGCGCTCGTCTACGGGCAGCAACGCCTGCGGCCGGGCACATACTCGGCCTCGCCCGTCATCGCCGAGGGGAAGATTTACGTGACGAGCGAGGACGGCGTGACGTCGGTCTTCCGCGCCGGGCCGAAGTTCGAGCTGCTCGCCGAAAACGACCTCGGCGAATACACCCTGAGCACCGTCGCCGTCTCCGACGGGCAGCTCTTCCTACGCACCGCGCAGAACCTCTACGCCATCGGCCAGAGAAAAAAGTGACGAGTGACGAGATAGCTTTCAGCAGTCAGCGTTCAGCATTCAGCCCACGGCCGTCCGCCGCGCGCAAGACGGCCGCCATGCTTCGACGTCTCATCTCGCCCGCGCTCTCAAAGCTGAATGCTGACTGCTGAACGCTGACCGCTTCCTCGTCACTGCTTTTACGATTGTGGCTTGAAGTAGAGAACCATGCCTGCGCCCGTGGCGGCGAGGAGCATGCCGACGTAGACGAGCGGGTTGGGCGCTTGCTTCGGCGGGTGGAGAATCATCGAGAAGAGCGCGTTGATGATGGGCGCGCCCGCGAAGACGAGCGGCATGACGTAAGTCGGGATGCCGCCCGAGCGGAAGGCGTAGATGATGCAGACCGCGCCGACCGCGCCCAGAGCGCCGCCCGCGCCCGCGAGTAGCGACCCCTTCGTCGTGAACCCGCCCAACTGCCCCTGCGACCAGAGACTAATGACCGGAACGATGACGCCGACGAGGAAGTAGGCCACGCCGACGCACAGGAGCGCCCGCATCGGGCTTTTCAAAATCCCCTGCCCCTGATGCAGCACAGGCCCGTACAGGCCCCACGATACGGCCGCGCCGAGCGCGAAAAGAATCCAGAGCATAGTAGTTTTCAGTTTTCGGTTTTTCAGTTTTGAGAAAGCTCTCAGCGTTCAGCAATCAGCGGTCAGCTTCAATAGCATGACCGCCGAGGCGATTCAAGCATCCGCGAGCGGATGTCTTAAAGCTGAAAGCTGACCGCTGATTGCTGAACGCTAAAAAGTAAGCCGCACGCCCAACTGAATCTGCCGCGACGAGGTGACGGTCGAGCGTATGCGCCCGAAGGTCTGGAGCGGCGTCTCGTTGTCGGCCGCGCCCGTGAACGCGATCAGAGAGGGCGGCGCGAAGTTCGCCCGGTTGAAGAGGTTGAACGCCTCGACGCGGAACTGAAGGACGGTGTTGTCACCCAAAGCCCGCAGCCGCGTGTTCTTCACCGCCGACAAGTCGAAGATGCGCAGGTTCGGGCCGATGAACGTCCCGCGACCCAATGTGCCGAGCGTGCCCGCCGGTTGGAGGACGAAGGCCGCCGGGTTGAAGTACTGGTCGGGGTTTCCCGTCACGGCCGACTCGTGCGTGAAGCCCGGCGCGAGCGACGGGCGGTCAAAGCCGATGCCCGGCGCGAGCGAAGGCGACCACTGCGAGCGCGAGCGGTTGCGCGCGACGAAGACCGTCAGAGGATTGCCCGAGCGCATCTGCCCTATCCCGGCGAGCTGCCAGCCGTCGAGCAGTTTGCCCTTCAAGCCCGTCAACCCCTTGGCGAACGGAAGCTCCCAAGTGAAGTTGAAGACGAAGTTGTGTTTCGCGTGATAGTCCGCGAGCCCCTTGTTGTATTCGAGTGTGGGGAACTCCGGAAACGCGGTCGTCGTGCCGTTGGTCGCGTCGGAGAAGAAGGTCGAAGCCTGCGTGGTGTCGATGTTGCGCGCGAAGGTGTAGGAGGCTTGCGCGCTGAACCCTTGCGCGAAGCGACGCCGCGCCTCGAAGACCAGCGCGTTATACCAAGAGTCGCCGTCCGAAGACTTCAGCTCGATGGTCGTAAAGGCCGTGTTCGGTCGCGGCTGGCCCGTCGGGAAGAAGAGCGTGCCGTCCGGTTGCGTGATGGGCACGGGGATGTTGACGTCGCTGCTGCGCAGCAGATGGACGCCGCGCGAACCGGCGTAGCCGAGCGTCACGACCGTGTTGAACCAAAGCTCGCGCTGCACGTTCAAATTCCAGACCTGCGTGTAGGGGTTGTCGAGGTCGAACTGAACGGGGCGTATCGAAATCGAGCCGGTGAAGTTGGGGACGGGGAACGTCGGGTTGTTGATGACGGGCCGGGGCGTGAACGGCGGGTTCGTCACCGTCACGATTAAATTTTGGTGGTTGTTCGTGTTGAAGTAGATGCCGTAGCCGCCGCGAACGGAGGTGCGGCCGTCGCCGAAGACGTCCCACGCGAAGCCGACGCGCGGCGCGATGTTGCGCGTCGTCGGGTTCTGGTAGAGCGGGCCGACGGTGGGCGCGCGGTCGGAGAGATTCGGCAGGGCCGAGTCGCGCCCGTTGATGTCGACGGGCAGCGTCGCCACCTCGTAGCGGACGCCCGCGTTTAAGGTCAGGCGGTCTGAGGCGCGATAGGTGTCCTGCACGTAAGCGCCGAAGAGCGTGAACCGCCAGTAGCGGTCGAACGCGCCGCCGGGCGTCAGCCCAATGAAGCGGACGGGCGTGTTGCGTAGGAAGTCGCGGACGCTGTTGAAGGTGAAGATGCCGAGGCTAAACGTCGGGTTCACCATGTTGTCCTGATAACGCTCGGCGAGCGCGCCCGCCTTTATCAGGTGTCGGCCGCGGCTGTGAATCATGCCGTACTCGCCGCCGAAGACGTTCTGGGTGAGTCGCAGGTTGGCCGAGGTCTGCGGGCCGAAGCGACCGGGGATGCCGCCGATGTCGATGCCGCCGATTAAATCTTGGCCGGGGACGAAGGGCGTCAGAGTTTGCGTCGTGTTCGCCTCGACGTTCTGGCCGATGCGCGTGCGGCTGAAGTTGAGGCGGAAGGTGTGGATGGTGTTGGCCGACTGCGTCCGCCGGTACTCGCCCGTGAAGAACTGGTTGCGCGAGATGAAGGTGCGCGGGAACTGCGGGTAGTCGGTCGGCAGCAGTTGCTCTGCGTCGTCGAACGTGTAGCGCGCGAAGAACTGGTCGTTGACACTTCGGTTGTAGTCGATGCGCCCCGACAGGAAGTTCTGATCGACCTTCTGATTGAAGGGGAACGTGAACGAGGCGAGGTTGCCGACGACGTTCGACGGCCCTGTGTTCGGGAGCGGGTACTCGTCGAGGTAGGGCCGGATGGCCGGGTTGACGCCGACGTTCTCGCGTATGATGTTGCCCGAAGCGTCGCGGCGCGTGACGATGCCGGCGCGCGCGTCGAGGTCGGGGACGACCGACAGGATGGTGCGACCCAAGTTCTCGCGCAGAGCCTCGTAGGAGGCGAAGAAGAAGAGCCTGTCTGTTTTAATCGGGCCGCCGATTGAGCCGCCGAACTGGTTGCGCTTGAACTCTGGCTTCTCCGAGGGGTCGAAGAAGTTGCGCGCGTCGAAATTGTCGTTGCGGTGGAACTCGAAGAGACTTCCGTGAAAGTCGTTCGTGCCGGATTTGGAGACGACGTTTATCTGGCCGCCCGAGTTGCGACCGAACTCGGCCGAGTAGGCGTTGGTCTCGACGCGAAACTCGCGGATGCTCTCGATGCCGAGCGCCGTCCCGGCGGCGCTGCCGGCCGGGCCGTTCGTGAAATCGTTCTGCGGCGTGCCGTCGAGTAGGTAGACGTTCGAGCGCGGGTCTTGGCCGTTGATGCTCGCGCCGATGCCGTGGGCGACGACCGAGCCGGTGTCGCGGTGCGGGTAGGCGACGACGCCGGGCTGAAGCAGCGCGAGGTCTGTGTAGTTGCGACCGTTTAAGGGAAGCTCGCGGATGGCGCGCTCGCCGACGAGGTAGGAGAGTTCCGGCGTCTGCGTGTTGACGAGCGCCGTCTCGTCCGTGACTGTCAACTCCTCGGTCAGCACTATGACTTCAAGCGTGATGTCGAGCGTCGCCGTCTCGTTGACCGTCAGCTCGACGCGCGCGACGTGGTAACGTTGGAAGCCCGCCTTCTCGGCCCGCACCTCGTACGCGCCGACCGGAAGCGCCGGGAACGTGTAGCGCCCCTCGGCGTCGCTCACGGCCTCGCGCGAAAGTCCCGTCTCAAGACTCAGCACCGTGACGCGCACGCCCGCGACGACCGCGTCCTGCTGGTCGCGCACGTCGCCCGTCAGGGTGCTCGTCGTCTGCGCGCGGGCCGACGAAGAAGAGAGCGCGAGCGCGAAGAGGAGCGCGACGGCCGTGTTGAAGATGAAGAGTTGAGGGGAGGACGACCGCAGGTAATTCGTAAAACGCATGTTGTGTTCAGGTACTCCAATCTGACAAAGCCAAGGACTTCCGTTCTTAATACTGAACATTCTACCAAGCGGTTTCAGACTTTTATAGAAGCGGGGCGGGCGTTTTACAAACATTTGACACCGGGCGCGCGACTTTTACACGTCCTTTACAACATTTTCGGGCCTTTCGGCCATAATGCGCCCGACACCGGAAAGAATTCCATCGCGCGGAAATTTTGCCGGGGGCATGGCTGAAACCCTCCGCCCCCTTTTTTTCGTAAGAGAGGCGGAAGGGACGCGCCCGATACTGAACTCGACCATTCCGTAGTAAAGTCTTACCTCGAAGACCGATCTCAGGAGCTTGAACCTCAAGTGAAATCCAAATTAAACGCCGCCTCTCACGTCGCCTTGATTCTTCTTTTACTCGTCGCGCCCCTGCCCGCGCTCGGGCAAACGCACCGCGCGTCGGTGCGCGGGACGGTCACCGACCCGAACGGCGCGGTCGTCCCCGGCGCGGAGGTGAAACTGACGAGCGAGGAGACGGGCGAGACGCGCGCGACGACCAGCGACGGCGAAGGCGAGTACGGCATCTCGTCTCTGCCGCCGGGGCGCTATCAGATACGCTCCACCTTCACGGGCTTTCGCGAATACGCGCGGCCTCTGGTGCTCAACGTCAATCAAGAGTTGCGCGTCGACGTCTCGCTCGAAGTGGCGGCGGTGGAGGGGGATGAGCACGTCGTCACAGCGGGGCAGAGCGAGCTCAGGAAAGACTCGGCGGCCATCAGCACCGTCATCGAGAACCGGCACGTCGAGGGACTGCCGCTCGACGGGCGCAACTTCTTCGAACTGACGTTGCTCGTCCCCGGCGCTGTGCCGTCCGCGCCCGGCTCGGCCGGTTCCGTGCGCGGCGACTTCTCGTTCGCAGTCAACGGCGCGCGCGAAGACCAGAATAACTTCTTGCTCGACGGCGTCTACAACGTCGACCCGAAGCTCAACACCTTCGGCGTCCGCCCGCCCGTCGACGCCATACGCGAGTTCGAGATGCTGACGAACTCCTACGACGCCTCGTTCGGACGCAACGCCGGGGCGCAGGTCAACGTCGTCTTAAAGTCCGGCACGAACGACTTCCACGGCTCGCTCTACGAGTTCCACCGCAACGCCGCCCTCGACGCGCGCAACTTCTTCGCGCCCGCCGACCAGCCCCGACCCGAATACAGACGCGACCAGTTCGGCGGCTCGCTCGGCGGCCCCATTCGCAGGAACAAAACTTTCTTCTTCACGGACTACGAAGGCACGCGCTCGCGCGAAGGCATCACGCGCCTGACGAACGTGCCGACGGCGCTTGAGCGCGCGGGCGACTTCTCGCAGAGCTTCGACTTCACGGGCCAGCCCGTCGTCGTGCGCGACCCGTTCACGGGCCTGCCGTTCGCGGGCGCGGTCATCCCGCAAGAGCGCATCCACCCCGTCGGCCGCGCCATCGCCGCGCTCTACCCTCTGCCGAACCGCGCCGTCCCGTTCCAGAACTTCGCCTCGTCGCCCACGCAGCGCGACCAAAACGACCACTTCGACGCGCGCCTCGACCACTTCTTTACCGACACGTCGCAACTCACCTTCCGCTACAGCCTCGGCCACCGCGACCTCTTCGAGCCGTTCACCGGCCCGACGTTCGCGCTCGTCCCCGGCTTCGGCGACAACGTCCGCCGCCGCAGTCAGAATTTGATGGCCGCGCACACGCACGTCTTCACGCCGAACCTCGTCAACGAGGCGCGCTTCGCCTTCAGCCGCGTCGCCTCGTCGGTCAGGCAGGAGGCGAGCCGCCGCAACTCGGACGTCGGCCTCCCCGAGCCTTGGGGCAACGACCGCCGTGTGGGCTTGAGTTTCATCACCGTCCTCGGCTTCTCGCCGCTCGGCGACGAGGGCAACAACCCGCAGCAGAGCGTGACGAACGTCTATCAGTTGCTCGACACCGCGACTTACGTGAGCGGCGACCACCTCTTCAAGTTCGGCGCAGACCTACGCTTCGCGCAGCAGAACGCCTTCCGCGACGTCGAGTCGCGCGGCCGCCTTCAGTTCTCGCCCTTCGCGCAGATCAGTGGGAACGCCTTGGCGGATTTGCTGCTCGGCTTCCCGCTCGTCACGGGCCTCGCCCGCGTCGATAACCCGCAGAAGCTACGCACGGAGAGCTACAACTTTTTCGTCAACGACAGCTACCGCGTCACTCCGCGCCTCACCTTGAGCGCGGGCCTGCGCTACGAATACAACTCGCCGCCCGTCGATGCGGACGACCGCGCGGCCTTCTACGACGTGACGACCGGAACAATCGTGCGCGCAGGCGCGGGCGGCTTCCCGCGCGGCGGCTACGACGGCGACCGAAACAACTTCGCGCCGCGCGTCGGCTTGGCTTGGACGCTCGGCCCGGACGAGCGGACTGTCCTGCGCGCGGGCTACGGCGTCTACTACGACCAGTCGCCGCTCGCGCCCGGCGAGGCGCTCTACTTCAACTCGCCCTTCTTCGATAACAACCTCTTCTTCTCTCTGCCGGGCCTTCCGCTCACCTTGAGCGACCCGTTCCCCGCGTTCTTCCCGTTCCCGCTGCCCGACTCGGCGCTCGCCATCCAGCGCGACCTGAGCACGGCCTACATGCAACACTGGAACTTGAACGTGCAGCGAGAGCTTGGACGTTCGAGCGTGCTCGAAGTCGGATACGTCGGGTCGAAGGGGACGAAGCTCCTGACGGCGCGCGACATCAACCAGCCGCCGCCTCAGGTTTTGCCGCCGGGCCTGCCGTTTGTGCCGCGCCCCAATCCTTTCTTCGACGACATAGACCTTTTGGAGTCGAGCGCAAACTCGAACTATCACAGCCTACAGGCGCGCTTCCAGCAGCGACTCAGTCGCGGGCTGTCGCTCCTCGCCTCCTACACGTTCGCCAAGTCCGAAGACAACGCCTCGAACTTCTTCGCCAGCGCGGGCGACCCGAACTTCCCGCAGAACAGCCTCGACACGAGCGCCGAGCGCGGACGCTCAAACTTCGACATCCGCCATCGTCTCTCCGTCAGCTACGCCTACGACCTTCCGTTCGGTCGCGGCCAACGCTTCCTCGCCGACCGCGGGTTGCTCTCTTCGGTCCTCGGCGGCTGGCAGACCTACGGCATCGTGACACTTCAGACGGGGCGGCCGTTCACGGTCGCGCTCCCG
>DASUNL010000213.1:0-2003 GCA_036277175.1 Pyrinomonadaceae bacterium
TCGAACAGGTCAGGGAAGCCGTGCTCGAAGCGGAAGCGCATCAGTCGCTGCCGATTGAAAAACTCGTCGAGACTCTGCGCCCGCAGCGAGACTTGAGCTACTCGCCTCTGTTTCAGGTGATGTTTACTTTCCAAGGCGAGCGGCTGCCGCTGGAACTGCACGAATTGACCGTCAGCCCGCTGCACGTACACGGACGCACGGCGAACTTCGACCTGAGTCTGACGATGATGGAGAGTCGCGGCGGCTTAATCGGCTCGATGGAATACAACTCGGATTTATTCGAGGCGGCGACCGTCGAGCGCATGCTCGAAACCTTTAAGAGACTGCTGGCCGAGGTCGTCGCGCGTCCCGACGGCCGCGTGGCGACACTACCACTGCTCGCCGAGCGAGATCGCCGTCAGATGCTCGCCGCGTCGGGCGTCGCCGCCCGGCTCGGCGCAGAGTTCGTCGCCGTCCAACACATGTTTGAAGCACAGGCGAAGCGTGACCCGCGGGCCGTCGCGCTGGTGTGCGGGGACGTGTCGTTGACGTATGGCGAACTGAATGAGCGGGCTAACCGTCTGGCGAATTATCTTCGCGCGCGCGGCGTCGGCGTCGAAACGCGCGTCGGGCTGTGTGTCGAGAGGTCGCCGGAGATGTTGGTCGGGCTGCTCGGGATTCTCAAGGCGGGCGCGGCATACGTGCCTCTCGATCCGCAGTACCCGTCGGAGCGTCTGGCGTACATGCTCGAAGACGCGCAGGTGTGGGGCATTCTCATGCACCGTAATCTGGCGGACAGGCTCCCCGCCTCCGGCCGGGCCGCGCGCATCTTTCTGGACGCCGACCAAGAGGAGTTCGACGCATACGGCGACGAGAATCCGGTCGTAGAAATGACGGGCGAGAATCTGTGCTACGTCATTTACACGTCGGGTTCGACGGGAAGACCGAAAGGCGTGATGATTAGCCACGCCGCGCTCCATAACTTCACCATCGAGGCGACGCGGGAGTACGAAATAGTCCCCGAAGACCGGGTCTTGCAGTTCGCCTCAATCAACTTCGACGCCAGCGCCGAGGAGATATATCCGTGTCTGACGAGGGGCGCGACTCTCGTGTTGCGCACGGACGAGATGATGGGCGCGATTCCGACCTTTTTGAGTCAATGCCGCGAGCGCGCCGTAACAGTACTCGACCTTCCCACGGCCTTCTGGCATGAACTCGCCCTGAGCTTCGAACGAGAACCTTTGACGTTCCCGCCGACCGTGCGGCTCGTGATTATCGGAGGCGAAAAGGCGCGCGCCGCTCACTTGCAGAGTTGGCGCGAACACGCGCCGCCCGGCGTCCGTTTGATGAACACTTACGGGCCGACCGAGGCGACCGTCGTGACGACGCGGCAAGACCTGTCTCAACAACACGACGAGGACGCGGCGCGTCAGGCGGCGTCCATCGGGCGCGCGCTGCCCCACGCGCAGGCTTTAGTCCTCGACCGGCAGCTTCAACTCTCACTCGTCGGCGTGCCGGGAGAGTTGCACATCGGCGGCTCCGGTCTGGCGCGTGGGTACCTCGGCCGACCCGACATGACGGCGGATAAGTTTATCCCGCACCCTTTCGCCGAAACGTCGGGCGAGCGACTTTATAAAACCGGCGATCTGGTTCGTTATCTGCCTGACGGTCAACTCGAATTTCTGCGCCGCCTCGACCATCAAGTCAAGGTGCGCGGATTCCGTATCGAACTCGGAGAGATTAATGCGACGCTCGCCGGACATCCCGACGTGCGGGACGCGGCCGTCGTTCTTCGAGAAGAAGAAGCAGCAGACGGTCAACTCGTCGCCTATGTCGTCTTCGCGGCAGAGCGCGCACTGACGAGCGCGGAACTAAGGGAGTATCTGCGCGGGCGGCTGCCCGACTACATGCTCCCGTCCTACTTCGTCCCCCTGCCCGCGCTGCCCCTCTCCCCGAGCGGCAAGCTCGACCGCCGAGCCTTGCCCGCGCCCGACGCCACGCTGCTGGCCCCCGCAGCCCCGTCC
>DASUNL010000214.1:0-5074 GCA_036277175.1 Pyrinomonadaceae bacterium
GGCGAGTGACGAGTGACAAGTTAAAACCTGCTTGCTCGTCACTCGTCACTCGTCACTCGTCACTACTTGGGAATGGCAAACGAAGAACTGATTTACCGCATCACGCGGGCCGTCTACGAGCGTCTGGGCGCGCAGGCCGACGAGCGCGCCGTCGAGGCGCTGGTGACGGACATCTATCGCGCCATCGAGCCGGTAGTCGCGGCGTCGGACGCGGCGGGCACGCCCGACGCCGAGCCGCCTTCAAACGGTGAAGGTAGCTCGCACCGCTTCATCATCTCGGTCTTCGGCGTCGACCACCCCGGCATCGTCGCCACCGTCTCGCAGGTGTTGGCCGAGGCCCGGTGCAGCATCATCGACATCAACCAGACGGTCGTGCAGGGCAAGTTCGCGATGGTCATCATCGCCGACATCGCGCGCGCGCGCGAGTCGGCCACCGCGCTCAAGGAACGCTTCCGCGCGGCCGGCGACCGCCTCGGCGTCCGCATTTACGCCCAGCGCGAAGACCTCTTCAACGCGATGCACAGGATTTGATGGCCGAGCCGCCTGCCGCTTTTCTCGAACACGAACGGGCTTCCGTTTTACCGCCCGCCCGGAATAAAATAATAACCACGCTCCTTTCAAAATCTGCCCTATCGGGAGGTGCCTCGTGCCGCCAACCTCACCCAGATGGAAGAAAAGTCTGAAGGATTTAGAGAAAGAATTCACGGTCATCGTTCAAGCGCTCAACCTCATCGCCGAGCTTGACCGGAGCATTTTCCTGCCGACCTTCAGTCAGGACACTTTGCTTGAAGAGATGCTCAAGGGCGTGCGCAACCTCGTCAAGGCCGAGTACGCGCAGATTCTCCTCCGCCGCGACTCCCGGCTCGTCATCGCCCACAGCACGTACGAAGAGGACAAGGGCAAAGAGTTCGAGACGAAGGAGTGCGTCTGCGGGCTGGCCGTCGAGCGGCGGGCGACGGTCTCCTCCGGCAACGTCGCCGAAGACTTCCCCAAACGCTACAAGTGGATTCTCGGCCGCGATAAGAAGAAGGTCATGGTCAGCGAAGTGGCCGTTCCCATCTACGCGCCGGCACTCGACGCCCGCAACGGCGCGCAGCCCATCGTCGTCGGCGTCATCAACATCGAGTCGCCGCGCCCCAATTATTTCACCGACCGCGAGATTGAACTCGTCGAGAAGTTCGCCCGGCAGGCCGCGACGGCGCTCAACAACGCGCGCATCTACGCCGGCCTCGAACTGAACCTGAAGCTCGCCGCGAGCATTCAAGGCCCGGCCCAGAAACCCAAGGAGGCGCTCCGCGACACGCTCAAAGAGTTGGCGGGGCTGTTCCAGCAGCGGGTCATCATTCAGTTCCTCAGCTACGAGCCGGAATCCAAGGTGCTCGTCATCGAGTCGAGCACCGTGGAAGGAACCGAGGGCAAGAGCGTGCTCGTCCGCGACTCCTTCTCCGGTCTTGCCATCAAGCAGGCCGTCGGCTCCAACGACGTGCGCCGCGACTACCCGAAGCTTTTTAAAGACACCGTCAGCGACGCCGGCCATTACCCCGGCGACGGCCGTCGCCGCACCCAGTCGGAACTCGCCGTGCCGATTAAGCATAACGGCAACGTCATCGGGGTCTTGAACGTGGAAAGCTCCGAGAAGGAGGCCTTCAGCAAACACGACGAGCTGATGCTGACGGTCATCGCCTCGAACGCCGGGGTGTGGACGCGCTTCTACAAGTCGAAGAAGGAGCTGGCGCTCGAAAAGCTGGCGACCGTGGGTAACGTCGCGGGCCACCTCTTCCACACGCTGGAGAAAACCCTGCTCCCTCTGGAGGTCATCGCGAGTGAGCTTCAGGAGGTCAGCCGGAGCGTCGGCCGACCGGCCCGCGCCAGAATCTTATCGCAGGTGGAGTGGCTCAACTCCATCGCCCCTTCCATCCACGGCAACATCAACAAGCTCCAAGACATGTACGCGCGCGAGCAGATTCCGGAGGAGGGCCTCGACATCAACGAGGTGGCGCGCCAAGTGGTCAAAGAAATCATCACGCGCAAGAAGGACATCAGTATCGTCTGGGAGCTTCAGCCCGGCATGCCGAGGCTGCGCATACCGGGCGGCATCTACCACGTCTTCTGGAACCTCCTGAGTAACGCGCAGGCGGCGTTCGACCACGGGCGGAAAGGGAAGATTACCGTCGGGACTAAACTCGTCTCCGGCCAGTACACCCGGCAGATTGAAGCCTGCGAGCTGTACGTGAAGGACAACGGGCGGGGGATTCCTGAAGAGAAATTGGAACGCATCCGCCAACTCGACTACTCAAGCAAAGAGGGGCGGACGGGCGGGTACGGTTTGTGGTGGGTCGATACGTTTGTCGACGCTTGGGAAGGCAAGTTGAATATCGAAAGCAAGGTCGGCAAAGGCACCTACGTGCATATCCGGTTGCCGCTCACGCCCGAGGGCGTCGCGACACCGCTGATGGAGGAGAAGAAGAAATGACGCACGGTTCCACCACCGTCGGCCTCAGACCGAAGAGCGCGCTCGTCGTCGAGGACAACGCGCAGACCCAGAAAGTCCTCAACACGTTACTCAAGGGGGCCGGCTTCGAGGTCGTCACGGTCTCCTCGCTTGACGAAGCCATCATCGCCAGCGACCGGCAGATATTCGAGGTGGCGTTCGTCGACATGGTCCTCGTCGAGTACGATAAGAATAACCGGGACGGCCTCGCCGTCTTGCGCCATCTCAACAAGAAGAATGAGGGGACGGAACTTGTCTTCCTGACGCTGGTCGGCCAGTTTGAAGACATCGACGAACTGAACCGTGATATCCGCACGCTCACGGCAATCAGGAAGGGCGATAAGATGATAGAGGCGATACGCCAAGTCATCGAGCGCGTGCGCAAAAAACCGCCGGCCGCGCGCGGGTTCAAGAACGGCTCGTCGGTCAGAGTGTTCAGCGGCCACGACGGGCCGGGCGACTGGGACACGATGGCGTTTAAGTCGCTCCTCAAGCCGTCGGCCGGGCTGCTCGGGATGATGGGCATGCTCGACGAGATCGCGGAGACGTGCAGCCCTCTGCTTGAGCGGCGCGGCGACGACGGGATACAGCCGACCGGCGAGGCCGGGGTGATGGCCGGGCTCTACTGGAGTCGCGGGGTGGGCGAGGCGGTGGTCATCGCGCTGGCGAAGGAGAAGCTTCCGGCCGAACTCCCGCGCCTCGACACTTGGCCGAGCAGCTTGCGGACTGGCGAGACGCTCTATCAGGTGAAGCGCAAGAATCTGGTCGGCGCGGTCGTCAAGTGCGAGGGCGTCGAGCACACCGAATTCACCGTGCCGCGCACGCCCGGCGAGTAAACCTGTCGGCGGACTCCACTCTTGAAGGCTAAAGAGAAACTCACCGTCTTCGTCGCCCACAGCTTCGCGGCCGACGACATGCCCGTCTTCAACGCGGTCGCGGACGTTATACGCCGCGCCGGATTTTCGGTATCATCGGGCGACCGCCCCGAGGCCCTGACGGTGAGCAGCAAAGTGAGGGGGCTCATCGAGAGCGCGGACATTTTCGTCGCCATCATGACGCACCGGCATGAGGTCGTGGGGAAACATCTGTGGACGACGAACCCGTGGGTCATCGAAGAGAAGGGTTACGCGCTCGGGCAGAAGCCCCTGCGGCCGATAGTCGCCCTCGTCGAAGAGAACATCCCCGTGCCGACCGAGACGGGCGGACTCGAAGGCGACTTGGAGGTCATCTTCTTTAACCGCAAGCGGTTCGACGCGGCGCAGAAAAAACTGCGTCAGGTGCTCGCCACACTGAAGCCGTGACGCCGCCGCGACCGCGCGCCGACGAAGTGTCCGGCGCGTTCGTCGTTCGGCACAAAGATTCCATGTCGCTCCCCGAAATCTCAAGGCGGTGTCGGGCCTGCGGCGCGTCGGTGCGCGCCGGCGGACGTTTCTGCCAGCAGTGCGGGACGAAGCTGGGCGAGGGCGAGGCTGCGGCGGCGGTCGCGGAGTCTGACGCGGCGATGATTGATACGGTGCGGGAGCGCGACGAGGCGCGCGCGGCGGACGCGCCGCACGCGACGAGCCCGCGAGACGCGCAGACGTCAAGTCCGCAAGACGCGCAGACTTCGAGCCCGCAAGACGCGCGGGCATTGAATCCGCGAGAGCCGAAGGCGTCGAACGCGGTCGCGTCGGACTCTCCCTCCGGCATCTTTCAGAGGCCGCACGCGCCCCCGCGTGCGACGCCCGCGCCCGACGAAGCTCAAAAGGGCGTGCCGGACTCGGCGGCCCCCGCGCCCGCGCCCGGAGCAGCTTCGGCGGACGCCCCGTTGGCGAGGGGGCGCAGGGCGGCGGCCATGAGGGAGAGTCTGCGGCCGCGCGTCGAGCGCGTGCGCGACGCTTCGATGGGCGTCATCGAGGAGGCTTCGGAGGATACGGGCCTGCGGTTCGTGCTCATCTCGGTCGGCGTCTTCCTGCTCTTCCTTCTGCTGCTCCTCCTCAACTACGTGCTCCAGTAAGCGAACGCAACAAGGCATCTATGGAATACACGCAGGCGGAAATCCTACAGACCGTTCGGATGACGGAGATGGAGCACTTGGACGTGCGCACCGTCACGCTCGGACTCTCCCTGCGCGACTGCGTGCGCGCCTCGGTCGAGGAGACGGCCGACGCGGTGCGCGAGAAGATTGAGCGCACGGCCGCGCGCCTCGTTCCCGTGGTCGACGAACTCGGCGAGGAGTACGGCCTGCGCGTCGCCAACAAGCGCATCTCGATTACGCCCGCCGCGCTCGTCGCCGGCAACGCACGCACCCGCGCCGAGCTGCTCGCGCTCGCGCACGCCATCGACGAGGCGGCGCGCGTCGTCGGCGTGGACTTCATCGGCGGCTACTCCGCGCTCGTCCACAAAGGCTCGACCGGCGCGGAGTCGCTCTTCCTCGACTCGATACCCGAGGCGCTCGCCGTGACCGAGCGCCTGTGCGGCTCGCTCAACGTGGCGACGACGCGCGCCGGCATCAACATGGACGCCGTCAGGCGCACGGGCGAGTTGATTAAGGAGATGGCCGAGCGCACGCGCGAGCGCGGCGGGCTGGCGTGCGCGAAGTTC
>DASUNL010000215.1:0-2318 GCA_036277175.1 Pyrinomonadaceae bacterium
CGACCATCCTGACCGTCACGCGCGGGACGCTCCAAAACGCAGACCTCCTCGTGCGCAACGGCAAGATTGCCGCCGTCGGGCAGAACCTACAGCCCGGCGCGAACACGCGCGTCATCGACGCGACGGGCAAGTACGTCATGCCCGGCATCATCGACGCGCACTCGCACTCGATGATGGACGGCTCGGTCAACGAGTGCACGCTCGCCGTCACCTCGATGACGCGCGTGCAGGACATCCTTAACCCGACCGACGGCGACCTCTACCGCGAGTTGGCCGGCGGCGTCACGACGGTTTTGCTCCTGCACGGCTCGTGCAACCCCATCGGCGGGCAGAGCGCGACGGTGAAGATTAAGTACGGGCGGCCCTTGAGCGAGTTCCTGTTTCCGGGCGCGCCGCCGGGCATCAAGTTCGCGCTCGGCGAGAACCCGAAGCGGACGAACTTTGCGCCCCCCCCGCCCGGCGTGCCGCGCCGCTACCCGAACACGCGCATGGGCACGGAGGAGGTCATCCGCGATGCGTTCACGCGCGCGCGCGACTACAAGCGCGCGTGGGACGACTACCGCGCGCAGTCGCGCTCGAACCGTAACCTCATCCCGCCGCGCCGCGACCTCCAACTCGAACCGCTCGTCGAAATCCTCGAAGGCCGCCGCCTCGTCCACTCGCACTGCTACCGCGCCGACGAGATTACGATGCTCATCGGCCTCGCCGACGAGTTCGGCTTTAAGATTAAGACCTTCCAGCACGCGCTCGAAGGCTACAAGGTGGCCGACGAGATCGCGCGCCACGGCGCGGGCGCGTCCATCTTCGCCGACTCTTGGTCGTACAAGCTCGAAGCCTACGACGCCATCCCCTACAACGGCCCAATCATGACGCGCCACGGCGTCATCGTCTCGATTAACTCCGACTCGGACGAGCGCGCGCGGCGACTGAACGTCGACGCCGGGAAGATGATTAAGTACGGCGGGCTGACGGAGGAAGAGGCGCTCAAGATGATTACTTGGAACCCGGCGTGGCAGCTCGGCATACAAGACCGCGTCGGCTCGATTGAGGCCGGCAAGGACGCCGACTTCGCCATCTGGACGGGCCACCCCTTGAGTACCTACTCGCGCGTCGAGACGACCTTTATCGACGGCGAAATCTTCTTCGACCGCCAGCAGGACATGGCGCGCCGCACGGCCATCGAGAACGAGCGGCGCACCCTCGAAGCGGCCGAGCCGAACAAGCCCGGCACGTCGCCGCCGCCCGCCCCGCGACCGGCGGGCCGCGCCGCCTCGCGCCACGACGAAGACGGAGGTGACCACGAGCGATGAAAACTTTAAAGAGAAGAAGCCGACGCGCTTCGTTCGTCCGTAAGCTCGCCGTCTCGTGCGTCGCGCTCGTCGCGCTCGCCTGCTCACTCGCCGCCTCGGGCGCGCGCGCGCAGGACGCCGTCGGCCCGTTCCCCTCGGAGTGGGGCGCGCCCGGCCTCTACGTGATACGCAACGCGCGCATCGTCACCGTCTCCGGCCCCGAAATCGAGAACGGCACAATCGTCCTGCGCGACGGGAGAATCGAGGCGGTCGGCGCGAGCGTCACCGCCCCTTCGGGCGCGCGCGAGATAGACGGGCGCGGCCTGTGGGTCTTCCCCGGCATGATGGACGCGAGCACGAACCTCGGACTGGCTGAAATCGCGGCGGGCGTCACCGGAAGCGTCGACTCGGTCGAGGTAGGCGACATCAACCCGAACGCGCAAGCCTTCTACGGCATCAACCCGCACAGCTCGCACGTCGACGTGACGCGCGTCAACGGCATCACGAGCGTCGTCAGCGCGCCGGCCGGCGGCGTCGTCTCGGGTCAGGCGGCCATCATCAACCTCGCCGGCACGACCCCGCGCGAGATGGCGCTCGTCCCGCAGGCCGCGCTCGTCATCAACTTCCCGCTCATCGCGGGCGGCGGAGGCTTCGGCCCGCCGCCGCCCATCACGCCCGACGCCATCTCGGCGCGCGAGCGCAGGGTTGACGAGATACGCCGACT
This sequence comes from Pyrinomonadaceae bacterium, assembly GCA_036277175.1. Classification (GTDB taxonomy): domain Bacteria; phylum Acidobacteriota; class Blastocatellia; order Pyrinomonadales; family Pyrinomonadaceae; genus DASQDT01. The sequence goes on from DASUNL010000215.1 coordinate 2,014, forward strand.
GCTGCGCGACGCCGAAGCCTACGGGCGCGCGCAGGACGCGCACGCGCGCGACCCGCGCGGCGTGCCCCGGCCCGCGACCGACCTACAGCTCGCCGCACTCGTCCCTTACGCGCGCGGCGAGCGGCCCGTGATGCTTCGCGCCGACCGCGAGCGCGACATCCGCGCGGCCGTCCGCTTCGCCGAGGAGATGAAGCTGCGTGCCGTCGTCGTCGGCGGGTCGGACGCGGCGAAGGTCGCGGCGCTGCTCAAGGAGAAGAACATCCCCGTCGTCTTCGAGCGGATGTGGACGCTGCCGCTGCGCGAGG
>DASUNL010000216.1:0-9356 GCA_036277175.1 Pyrinomonadaceae bacterium
CGGCCGTCACTACTTTTGTTCGTTCGCGCTCATCTCTGCGCGCTTATTCGTAACGCAGGGCGGTCAACGGGTCGACCTTCGTCGCGCGGCGCGCGGGGATGTAACTGGCGAGCACGCCGACGCCGACGAGCACGAGCGAGATGGCCGCGAACGTCAAGGGGTCTGTGGCCGAAACGCCGAACAAGAGGCTCGACATCACGCGCGTCAGCAGCGCGGCCGCGACGAGTCCCGCCGCGACTCCGACCGCGACGAGCTTCAAACCTTGCCCGACCGCCAGCTTCAACACGTCGCGCGGCTGCGCGCCGAGGGCCATCCGAATCCCTATCTCGCGCGTCCGCTGCGCGACCGAATAACTCATCACGCCGTAGACGCCGACCGCCGCCAGCACCAGCGCGAGCGCGGCGAAGATGCCGAGCAGCATCATGCTGAAACGCTCCGGCGCGATTGATTCCGAGAGCACGTCTTCCATCGTCCGCACGTTCGAGACGGGCTGATCCTTGTCAATCCCCCACACCGCCCCGCGCACGGCGGACGCTAAACCGAGCGGCTCGACCTCAGTCTTGACGACCAAGTGGCGCGGCGCGAAGAAACCCGCCTGCGCGTAACTCAGATACATCTGCGGCTTCGGGTCGGCGACCAACTCGAACTGCCTCACGTCGCGCGCGACCCCGACGACAGTAACCCAATCGTCGGGGTTAGCGGTGTCGGGCGACCCCGGCGTGAGGCGCTTGCCCAAAGGGCCTTCGCCCGGCCAGAGTCGCCGTGCCATCGTCTCGCTGATGACCGCGACGTTGGGCGTGTCGGCCCTGTCCTGCGCGTCGAGCGGCCGCCCTTGCAGAAGCTCTATGCTCATCGTGCGAAAGTATCCGGGGCTGACGACGCGCGTCACGACGCCCGGCCTTTGCGTCGGGCCGGGGTCGGGCCGTCCCTCGACGGCGACCGTGATTGAGTCGCCCTGCAAGACGAGCGGAATCCAGTTCGCGACGGCCGCCGACTTCACGCCGGGCAGAGCCTCTACGCGAGCGACAAGCTCGTCGTAAAAGGCGGCGCGCCGCGCGTAGTCGGGATACTTCGTCTGCGGGAGCACGATGCTCATCGTCAGAAGGTTGTCGGCGCGGAAACCCGGATCGACTCGGCGCAGGCGCAGGAAGCTGTTGAGCAGAAGCCCCGCGCCGATGAGCAGGATGAGCGCCAGCGCGACCTCCGTGATGACCAGAAGTCCGCGCACGCCACCGCCGCGCACGCCTGCGGCCGAGTCTCTGCCGCCCTCCTTCAGCGTCTCGTTCAAGTTCGACCCCGAAGTTTGCAAGGCCGGGGCGAGTCCGAAGACGAGACCCGTCAGAAGCGAGACGAGCAGCGTGAACCCCAACACTCTCCCGTCAATCGCGACGGCCTGCGCCTGCGAAATGTTCTCCGGGATGAAGGCTCGCAGGAGACTCACGCCCCACACCGAGAGCAGAAGCCCGACGAGTCCGCCGAGCGCGGCCAGCAGCACGCTCTCCGTCAGAAATTGTCTTATCAAACGTGAACGGCTCGCGCCCAAGGCGACGCGAATGGAAATCTCTTTCTGCCTGACGGCCGCCCGCGCGAGCAGAAGGTTCGCGACGTTCGCGCACGCGACCAAGAGGACAAAGCCGACCGCGCCTAAGAGTATGAGAAGCGCGGGGCGTATGTCGCCGACGAGTTGTTCGTGCAGAGGGACGACGGCCGCGCCGACGTCTGTGTTCGTGTCCGGGTACTGTTGGCGTAGGCGCTCGGCGATGGCGCTCATCTCTGTCTGCGCCTGCTCGACGCTCGTGCCGGGCTTCGTGCGCGCGACGATTTGCAGATAGTGCCGGTTGCGGTTGGCGGCCTCTTGCGGCGTAAACGCGATGGGAACCCACAACTGGTCGTCGCGGCTAGGGAACTGAAAGTCGGGCGGCATCACGCCGACGACCTCGAAGCTCTCGCCGTTCAAAGTCAGAGGCTTTCCGACAACGCCCACGTCAGAGCCGAACCGACGTTGCCAAAGGCCGTGGCTCAACACGACGACGCGCGCAGCGCCCGGCTCATCCTCTTCGGGCAGGAACGCGCGTCCGAGCTGCGGCTCGACGCCGAGCAAGGGGAAGAGGTTTGCGGAGACGCGCCGGCCTTCGAGTCTCTCCGGCTCGCCCGCGCCCGTCAGGTTAAAGCTCAGGTCGGCAATCGCCGCCATCCCTTCAAAGACGCTGTTCTGCTCGCGCCACTCGGTGAAGTTTCCGGCCGCCGGCGTGTCGCGCGGGTAGCCGCGCTTCGTCCTGTCCTCCCAAACCATCACGAGCCGTTCGGGGTCTTTGTAAGGCAGAGGGCGCAACAGCACCGTGTTGACGACGCTGAAGATTGCGCTGTTCGCGCCTATCCCCAAAGCCAAGGCGATGACGGCGACGACGGTGAAGCCGGGATTCTTCGCAAGCATCCGCACGCCGTAACGTAAATCCTGCCGCAGCTCTCCGAACAAGTTCATCCTCCTCCGCGTCTCGGTCGCCTCTGCCTCACGCGGCGCGGGTCGCTCGACACGTCGCAGCTCTTCGACGAGCAGGTCGCTTTCGGTCAGGTCGAGCAGCGCGGCCTCGTAGGCTTCCTCTTTCGTCGCGCCGCCCCGCAAGGACTGCTCGTAACGCTCTTCGAGATGGAGGGCCAGTTCCTCGACTATCTCGGCCTCACGCATCGGCGCGAGACCGAGCTTCGAGAGACGCCTTCTGATTTCTGCTTTCCAGTCAGGCATGTTCGATTCCTATGATTCGGTTAATCGCCTCGACGAACTCGCGCCAGCCCGTGCGTTGCGCGGCCAGAACCTTTTTCCCCTCGGGCGTCAGGCGGTAATAGCGGCGACGTCTCTGGCCGGCCTTCTCCACCCAACGGCCCGCGATCCAGCCGCGCTGCTCCAGACGGTACAGGAGCGGGTAGAGCGAGGCGACGTTGAACTTGAGCACGCCGCGCGAACGACGCTCGATGAGGCTGCCGATGTCGTAGCCGTGCCGGGGCTGGTCTTCGACGAGCGAAAGAATCAACAACTCGGCGCTGCCCTTCTTCAACTCGCGGTCGAGAATGTGTGAGCCTGTATATGGCATAGCCATATATTATTGAGGACTATATGCCTCGTCAACACCAAATTACGCACGCGCGTGGTCTGGAAACGAATTCGGGCCGCGCGAGCTTTCAGTTTGCGGAGCGAACCGTTAAGCGGCCTGAGAGGTTCGCGGCATAGGGTCGAGGGGTGAAGGGAGTCCGGAAATTTTACAGAAGGGGAAGGCCACGAGGTGTGTAAGGTGCTGAAGGGATAGAGGTTGCGGTCACTCCGCCGGGGTCGTCGAGGGAGACGGCGAGGCGCACTTGCGCATGGTGGCGGTTCACGAAGGGTGGCTGTGGTTAGTATGGGTTCGGCTCTGTGGGAGCTAACATTATGTTAATCCGCCGCGCGTCATAGCATCAGCCCGCATGAGGAGCCTCGTCTTCTACAGACCACTCGGAGCTGATTCAATGACGACCGACACAATCAAACTCAACGCGCGTTGTCTCTGCCTGCTGCTGCTTGCGATAGCGTTTGTCTCTCCGCCCGCCTCGGCGCAGACCGAGGGCGACGACAGAACTCTCTCGCCCTACTTCGTCGTCAAGGGAGACCCCTCCGTAGACCACTTGCCCCTCAAGGACACGCGCGTCGAGATAGCCGTCTCGGGAGTCATCGCCGACGTGAAGGTGGTGCAGACGTATCGGAACGAAGGCACGCGGCCGATTAATGCGTCTTACGTGTTCCCTGCGTCCACGCGCGCCGCCGTCTACGGGATGCGGATGCGAATCGGCGATCAGGTCATCGTCGCCAAGATTAAAGAGCGGGAGGCGGCGAAGCAGGAGTTCGAGACGGCGAAGCAGGAGGGGAAGAGCGCGTCGCTGCTTGAGCAGGAGCGGCCGAACGTCTTCTCGATGAGTCTCGCGAACGTCATGCCGCAGGATCAGATTGAGATTGAGCTTCGCTACACGGAACTTCTGGTGCCGACGAGCGGAGTCTACGAGGTGGTCTACCCGACCGTCGTCGGGCCTCGCTACGCCTCGCCGAAGGAGTCGAAGGAGACGAAAGAGTCGAAGGACGCTAACGCGCCGAAGGAGGATGGCTGGGTCGAGAGTCCGTACACACGTCAGGGTGAAAAGCCGAGCAGCACGCTCCACATCTCGACCAGAATCTCGGCGGGCGTTCCGATTCTGGATTTTAGCTGCCCGTCGCACCGCGTCGTCCCGCAGTGGCACAGTCCGAGTATCGCGCAACTGACGCTCGACGACGCGGATGCGTTTCAGGGGAATCGCGACTTCGTCCTGCGCTACCGTCTGGCGGGAGAGCAGATCGCCTCGGGACTGATCCTGTATCAGGGTGAGGGCGAAAACTTTTTTCTCTACATGGCGCAACCGCCCCGGCGCGTGGCGAGCGAGGACATCCCCGCGCGCGAGTACATTTTCGTGGTGGACGTTTCCGGCTCGATGGACGGCTTCCCCCTGAACACTTCCAAGCAGTTGTTGAAAGACCTTATCGGGCAGTTGCGGCCGACCGACCTGTTCAACGTCGTCCTGTTCGCCGGAGACTCGTCGGTGCTCTCGCCGAAGTCGCTCGAAGCGAATCAGGAAAACGTCGCGGCCGCGATTCGGCTGCTCGAACAGCAGCGCGGCAGCGGGGGGACGGAGCTGCTTCCGGCAATCAAACAGGCGATGAGCCTTCCACGCGCGGCGAGCGTCTCGCGGAGCATCGTGCTGGTGACGGACGGCTACATCTCGGGCGAGGAGGGCGTCTTCGATTACATCCGCGAGAATCTCAACGAGTGCAACGTCTTCTCGTTCGGCATCGGCTCGTCGGTCAACCGCTACCTCATCGAAGGCGTGGCGAAGGCCGGGATGGGCGAGCCTTTCATCGTGACAAGCGAGTCGGAAGCCCCGGCGGTCGCCGCCAAGTTCCGCGAGTACATTCAGACGCCCGTCCTGACCGGCATCGAGGTGCGGGCCGAAGGCTTCGAGACTTACGACGTTGAGCCGGCGCGTCTTCCCGACCTGCTGGCCGAGCGCCCCGTGATTCTCTTCGGCAAATGGCGCGGGACAGCGACCGGGAGGTTCGAGCTACGCGGGAAGACCGGGCGCGGGGATTACGTGACGAGTCTGGACGTCGCGGCTGCCCAGCCGGACGAGTCCAACCGGGCGCTGCGATACCTGTGGGCGCGCTCACGCATCGCCGAACTGTCCGACTACGGCTCCGGAGACGTGTCGGCGGAGCGGGTCAAGGAGATTACTTCGCTCGGCGTGAAGTACAACCTGTTGACGCGCTACACGTCGTTCATCGCGGTTCGCGAAGAGGTGAGAAACCCAGAGGGGGCGGCGAAGGACGTCAAACAGCCGTCGCCTCTTCCACTCGGCGTGAGCGATCTGGCGGTCGGCGGCGGCGCGGAGATGGGAAGCGAGCCGGAGCTTGTCTGGTTGATGGTCGCGTCTCTGTTGCTCGCGCTCGTCATGTTGACGCGCTCGCGGCGGCGCGCGGCATGACTTTGGAACTCACTTCGAGGCGCAGCGCGCAGACGGCGGTCGTGGTGCTTGCGGCCGCCGTCGTCAAGCTGCACTACTCGGCGGCGGGCATCAACCAACTGCGCTGGATTCTCGCGCCGACGACCGCGCTGGTCGAGCTCGTCACGGGCGCGCGTTTCGAGTTCGAGTCCCACGCGGGTTACATCAACGGCGAGCGCAGCTTCATCATCGGCGCGCCCTGCGCCGGGGTCAATTTCCTGATTACCGCGTTCCTAATGCTTTCGCTCAGGAGGCTGTGGGGGGAGCGGACGCGGGAGACGCCTTGGGGATTCATCCCGCGCGTCGCGCTATGCGCCTACGTCGCGACGCTCGTCGCCAACGCGGTTCGCATCTCGACCGCGTTGCGCTTGCGCGACGCGCCGCTCGGCGCGGACTGGTTGAGCCCGAGCCAGCTTCATCGCTTCGAGGGCATCTTCATCTATTTCGGATTCCTGCTCTTGTTGTTTACGCTTAGCGAAAAGATGAGCGCCCGAGGCGCGTCGGGCGCGGAGCAGACTTCCGGTCTTCGCAGGCGACTCTTCTGCCTGCTCCTCTTCTATTACGCGACGACGCTAGGCGTCCCTCTCGTCAACGGCGCGTACCGCCAAGGCGCGGACTTCTGGGAGCACTCGCTCTTCGTCGTGCTGACACCGCTACTGCTGATTCTCCCGCTCGTCGCTTTCCGTTTTTATCGAGACACGCGGCCTCACGGACGGGGGGCTTAAACTGCTCGCCGGGCCGATTCCTCTGCCGGATATTTTCCTGTAATCTCAGCGTGTGTTGAGTAGACGTGCTAAACGGCTCGCGGCCTTTCTGCTCGGCGGCGTCGTGCTCTCGGGCGGCGTCTACGGCGCGCTCTTGTGGCGGGCTGGGGAGCGTGCGACCGACCACCCGTTTTTCAAACAGGGCGGCGCGCGCCCGCTCGTGATTGCGCACAGGGGTGGGGCGGGGCTGTGGCCCGAAAACACCCTCTACGCCTTCGAGCGTGCGGCGGGGATGGGCGTCGAAGTCATCGAGCTCGACGTGCGGCTGACGAGGGACGGCGTGCTCGTCGTGATTCACGACGCGACCGTGGAGCGGACGACCGGCGGGGCGGGGCTCGTCGGCGAGATGACGCTCGCCGAGTTGAAGCGACTCGACGCCGGCTACCGCTGGACGCCCGACGGCGGAAAGACTTTCCCACTGCGCGGCGCGGGCGTCACCGTGCCGACGCTCGAAGAGGTCTTCGCGGCGTTGCCCGCGATGCGTTACGTCATCGAGCCGAAGCAAGGAGAGCCGTCGCCGGTGAAGGCCCTTTGTCGCGTCATCGAAGAGCACGCGATGGCGGACAGGGTCGTCGTCGGGTCCTTCAAACAGGCGGTGCTCGACGAGTTTCGGGGCGAGTGCCCGCGCGTCGCCACCTCGGCCGGGCCGGGTGAGGTCAGCAAGTTCCTCGCGCTGCAAAAGACCGGGCTGAGCGAGGTGTTCAGCCCGTCGATGCAGGCGCTCCAAGTGCCCGAGCACTTCGGCGGGGCGCGCGTGCTGACGAAAGAATTTATCGAGGCCGCGCACGAGCGCAACCTTGAGGTGCATGCGTGGACGGTCAACGAGGCGAACGCGATGCGCGCGCTCGTCGAGATGCGCGTGGACGGCATCATGACGGACTACCCAGACCGCCTGCTGACGCTGCTCGGCCGCGCGCCGTCACTTTAAATCTTATCGAACCGATGGGGAGAAACGCCGATGGGGAAACGCGCACTGGTCTTGCTCTTAACACTTTCCTTCTGCCCGGCGGCGGCGCGGGCGCAGAGTCGCGCCGACGTGCCTGAGGCCGTGCGCGATTGGTGGGCGCACGTCACATTTTTAGCCGACGACAAACTTGAGGGGCGCGACACGGGGAGCGCGGGCCACCGGCGCGCGGCCGAGTACGTCGCCGACGAGTTCAAGCGCGCCGGACTCAAGGCGGCGGGCACGAAGGGATACATGCAGGCGGTCAGTTTCCGCTCGCGGCGCATCGTCGAGGAGCAGTCGAGCCTCGCGCTTGTCCGCGAGGGCGGGGCGGTCGAGCGCGTTGAGCTAGGCGACGAGGCGACCATCAGCATGAGGGCCGAGAACGCGCCGCAGTTGGAAGCGCCGCTCGTCTTCGTCGGCTACGGACTGAAAGTGCCGGAGGCGAACTACGACGACCTCGCCGGGCAAGACCTGCGCGGCAAGGTCGTCGTCCTTCTGTCGGGCGGCCCGCCGAGCATCCCCGGCCCGCTCCTCTCACACTACCAGTCGGTGCGTTGGGAGGCGCTCAAGAGCGCGGGCGTTTTGGGCGTCATCTCGATTCCGAACCCGAAGAGCATGGACATCCCTTGGGATCGCTCGAAGCTGGCGCGCTTCCAGCCCGCGCTCACGCTCTCCGACCCGAGTCTCGACGAACTCGCCGGGATGCGTCTGTCGGCGACGGTCAACCCGGCGCGCGCCGAGAAGTTCTTCACAGGCTCGGGGCACACGTTCGCGGAGATGCTGACGCTGGCGAACGAGGGGAAGCAGCTTCCACGTTTCGCGCTCCCCGCCTCGATTCGCGCGGCGGTGAAGTTCGAGTCGGCCGACATTGAATCGCACAACGTCGCCGGGATGCTTGAGGGCACGGACAAGAATCTTAAAAAAGAGTACGTCGTCCTCTCGGCCCACCTCGACCACCTCGGCGCGGGCCAACCGGGCGCGAGCGGCGACCGCGTCTACAACGGCGCGATGGACAACGCCTCAGGCATCGCCACGCTCATCGAGACGGCGCGCGCGCTGCGGCAGAATAAACGTCGCCTCAAACGCTCGGTCATCTTCCTCGCCGTCACGGCCGAGGAGAAGGGCTTGCTCGGGTCGCGCTACTTCGCGGCGCACCCGACCGTCGCGAGGGGCGCGATTGTCGCGAACGTCAACGTCGACATGTTCCTGCCGCTCTTCCCCTTGCGCGGCCTCGTCGTGCAGGGGCTTGAGGAGTCGGACTTGGCGGCCGACCTGCGACGCGCGGGCGAGGCGCTCGGCGTCCAGATACTCTCCGACCCCGAACCCGAGCGCAACGCCTTCATACGAAGCGACCAGTACAGCTTCATCAAGCGCGGCGTGCCTTCGGTCTCGCTCAAAGTCGGCTACACGAAAGGCTCGCCCGAGCAGGAGGTCGTCAAGCGTTGGCGTGCCGAGCGTTACCACGCGCCCTCGGACGACCTCACGCAGCCGGTCGATTACGGCGCGGCGGCCGACTTCAACCGCGCCTACCTGCGCGTCGTCGAGGAGGTCGCCAACCGCCCCGCGCGCCCCGCGTGGAACGCGACGAGCTTCTTCCGTAGGTTCGCGCGCTGAAGCGTCAAAGGAATTTCAGGAGGTGTGCCGATGGGCGCGGCCGAGAACAAGCAACTGATGCGTCGCATCTTCGCCGAGCTGGCGGAAGGCAACTCGCGGCCCTTCGTCGAAAGCATGGACGAAGACTTCCGTTGGACGGTGACCGGAAACACCCCTTGGTCGAAGACCTACGAGGGGAAGCAGGCCGTGCTGACGGAGCTTTTCGGCGCGCTGCGTTCGAGGATTGACGGCCCCGTCCGGACATTGGCGCAACGCTTCGTCGCCGAAGACGACCTCGTCGTGGTCGAGGCCCGAGGCCACAACAACACGACCAAGGCGGGCGTGCCCTACAACAACTCCTACTGCTTCGTCTTCCGCATCGCCGACGGCAAACTCAAAGAGGTGACCGAATACCTCGACACCGAACTCGTCACGTCCGCCCTCGCGGACGCGAAGGACTGACCGACCCCGCCTAACACACACACGCAGCCGCGGGGGCG
>DASUNL010000217.1:0-14241 GCA_036277175.1 Pyrinomonadaceae bacterium
GGCGCTTCTACGATCCGGGCACGTCCTACGTCGAGCAGGGGATGCTGCGCTGGCAGGAGGAGGGTCAGGACGCGCTCGTCACCGACCCGAAGCAGCCGACGTTTGTCCGCACCCCCTTCTCGCCCGCCGAGAAGTCGAAAGAGTCGCGCCGCGCGAAGCTCACGCTCGACGCCGACGGGACGCTCGCGGGCGAGGTGACGATTGAGTACACGGGCCACCGCGCCGCCGACATGAAGGAGATTTACGACGACAAGTCGCCGGCCGAGCGCGAGGAGATGGTGAAGGCGCAGGTCAAGTCGCGTCTCGGGGCCGACGTCGAGGGCGTCGAAGTCGAGAACGTCACCGACCCCGTCAAGCCTTTCGTCCAACGCTTCAAGGTGCGCGTCCCCGGCTACGCGCAGCGCACGGGCAAGCGCCTGTTCCTCCAGCCCAACTTCTTCGAGAAGGGCACGAGCCCGCTCTTCCCGACGAGCGAGCGACGCCATCACATCTACTTCAACTACCCTTGGGCCGAAGACGACGTGGTGGAGATTACGCTCCCCGAGGGCTACGCGCCCGACAACCCGCAAGCCCCGGCGACCTTCAACGCGGGCTCGGTCAGCACCTATCAGCCGAAGCTCTCGATCACGAAGGACGGGCGGACTATCGTCTACCGCCGCAGCTTCCAGTTCAGCGGCAACCTGATTCCCGCCACGAGCTACGGCCAACTCAAGACCTACTTCGACGAGGTGCACAAGCAGGACGGCCACACGCTCTCGCTCAAGCAGGCCACGACCACCGACACGAGCGCGTCCAAGCCGCCCTCGAACTGACGGCCAGCGCCGACGGAGGATTTACATGATGAAGTTGCAACGTCTCGCAGGGGTCTGCTTCGCCGTCGCGCTCTGCTCGGCCACGGCCCTCGCCGAGGAAGCCCCGGCGTGGCTCAAACAGGCGGCCGCCGCGCCCGTCCCCACCTACAAGCGCGACGTGCCGGCCGTCGTCCTCCACGACGACAGCGTGATTACCGTCTCGCCCGACGGCCGCGTCACGACCGTCTCGACCTACGCCGTCCGCATCCTCACGCGCGAGGGTCGCACACACGCCGAGGCGTTGGCCTACTACGAGACCGGGTCGGACAAGATTAAGGAGATGCGCGCGTGGCTCCTGCGCCCCGACGGGACGGTGCGCAAGCTCGGCAAGGACGAGACGATTGACCGCGCCGTGAGTCTCGACGACGTCTACAACGAGTCGCGCGCGCGCGTCATCTCGGCCGAGACGGACGCCGACGCCGGCTGCGTCTTCGGCTTTCAGAAGACGACCGAGGAGCGTTCGCTCTTTCCGCAAATCAGGCGCTACTTCCAAGTGCGCATCCCCGTCCTCTCCTCGCGCCTCACCATGACGCTCCCCGAAGGCTGGCGCGCCAAGGGCATCATGTTCAACCACGCGGCCGTCGAGCCTACGGTCAGCGGCTCGTCCTACACGTGGGAGCTTCGCAACCTAGCGCCCATCGAGCCGGAGCCTGCCAGCCCGGAGGTGACGACGCTCGCGCCGCACCTCGCCGTCAACTTCGCGCCGCCCAACGGAGCGACGGCCCCCGGCGGCAGGACTTTCGACACGTGGGCCGACGTGTCTGCGTGGTACTCGGAGTTGGCCGACCCGCAGTCCGAGCCCGACGACGCGATTGCCATCAAGGCGCGCGAGCTCGTGGCCGGCGCGAAGACCGAGCTTGAGAAGATTCAAATCATCGGCCGCTTCGTGCAGGGCATCCAGTACATCTCGATTCAAATCGGCATCGGCGGCTACCGCCCGCACCGCGCGGCGGAAGTCTTCGCCAAGAAGTACGGCGACTGTAAGGACAAGGCGGCGTTGATGCGCGCGATGCTGCGCGCCGTCGGGCTGAAGGCTTACGCCGTCCTCATCTACTCGGGCGACCGCACCTACGTCCGCGAAGAGTGGGCTTCGCCCACGCAGTTCAACCACTGCATCGTCGCCGTCCGAGTCTCCGACGAAACGCAGGCCGCGTCGGTCGTCGTGCATCCGAGTCTGGGCCGCCTCCTCGTCTTCGACGCGACCGACGCCGACACGCCCGTCGGCGACCTCCCCTACCACGAGCAGGGGAGCTTCGCGCTCGTCGCGGCCGGCGGCGAAGGCTCGCTCGTGCGGATGCCGGTGACGCCGCCCGAGGCCAACCGCCTTGAGCGCGAGGCCGACGTGGTGCTCGCCCGCGACGGCTCGATTTCGGCCGTCTTCCGCGAGCGCTCGCAGGGGCAGTCGGCCGTCTCCGAGCGCGGCGCGTTCAAGCAGCTCTCGCGGCCCGGCTACACGAAGATGATTGAGGGCTGGATTACGGCGGGCGGCGCGACCCTTGCGAAGGTCTCGAAGATTGAGCCGTCGGACGACCATACGGCCGGACGCTTCGCGCTCGACGTGGAGTTCACGGCCGACCGCTACGCGCAGGACATGCAGGGCCAGCTCCTCATCTTCAAGCCCGTCATCGTCTCGCGCACGGACTTCTACGCCGCGCTAGGCGACGACGCGCGCCGACACCCGGTCGTCCTCGAATCGCGCGCCTACAACGAGACGGTGCGCGTGCGCCTGCCCGAAGGCTTCGACGTGGACGAGCTGCCCGAGTCCGTCAAGCTCGACTCGGCCTTCGGCTCCTACGCCGCCAGCTACGAGGTCAAGGACGGCCACTTCGTCTTCACGCGCTCCTTCGTCCAGCGCGCGGCGACCATCCCGGCCGAGCAGTACCGTCAGGTGCGCGACTTCTTCGGCCGCATCCGCGCCGCCGAAGACTCGCCCGTCGTCCTCGCCAAGAAGTAGAAGCTCGTAAATCGTAAATCGTCGTTACGCCGAAAGCCCCGCTTGAGACTTAAACTCAAGCGGGGCTTCCGTCTTCTCTTTCTATTTACGATTAACTATTGACGATTTACGATTGGAGCGTTAGCTGGCGGAAGGCTTCGCGCAGGCGTGGGGCGACGCTCCCGGCCGAAACGGCGTAGCGGCGGAAGTCGAAGGTCGTGACCATCCCGACGCCTAGCCCTACGGAGGTCAGAAAAATCTCTTCGGCGTCGCCGAGGTGCGCCAAGTCGTAGACGCCCTCGACGACCGGCACGCTCATCCCGGCGGCCAACTCCAACACGCACGCGCGCGTCGTCCCCTCGACCGCGCCCGTCGCGAGCGCGGGCGTGTGCAGAGTCCCCTCCGTCACCCAGAAGAGATTCGCCATCGAAGCCGACACGACCTCGCCGCGCTCGTTCAGGCGCACCACCTCGTCGAAACCACGCCCGCGCCCCTCCTCCCACGCCAAGACCTGTTCGAGGTAGTTGACGCTCTTGACGCCCGCGAGCGCGGCGAGCGTGTTCGTGCGGTGCGGCGAGACGGTGAGCGCGAGCGCGTCGTCCGCGTCGGCGGCGCGCGCCTCGCCCGTCGTAATCAGCAAGTCCGACGGCAGCCCGTCCGGACTCTTCATCTTCCACAGCCCGCGCTCGGCCCGCGCGAGGATGGTGACGCGCGCGCGCCCTCGTCCGACCTTGTTCTCCTCGATGAGCGTCGAGAGCGCCGCGCCGACGGTCGTCTCGTCGTGGAGCGTGCGCTCGACGCCCGCGCGTTGTGCGTGCTCCATCAGACGCGCCCAGTGGCGCGGCCACTGAAACGCGCGCCCGCCGTAGACGGCGACGGTCGTAAAGACGCCGCGCCCGTGCAGCGTCGCCGACGTGATGGCCGGCAGACGCGCCTTTGACGCCTCGACCACTTTGTAGTTGAGTATGACGCGCGGGTGCATCGGAGTCTGCCCCGACGGGGGCCGTCGCGAAGTTCTGAGAGCGGGCGTGAGATTACATCAACGCGCGGCCCGCGCCAACGTTTTTTCCGTCGCGCGCGCCGTCGCGCTAAAGGAGGAAAGCTTTTGCCGAAAAGGATTCTGGCGGCCGTCGCGCTCGGGCTCGCGCTCGCGTGCGCGGCCTTCGGTCAGCGAGGCTCGCAACAACAACCGGCGCGCGGCGGCGACGTGGCGAAGTTCAGCTTCCGGCCCGAGCGCGTCCGCGTCGGGCAGGTCTACCACTACTTGAAGACCAACATCGACGGCACGCACCCCGAACACGTCTCCGTCTACGTCGCGGCGAAAGACCGCATCGAGTCGTTCAAGTATCACCCGCCGCGCGCGGGCCGCGCCGCCCTCGTCATCTCCGAGATGGACTGGAAACTCTTCTCCGCGAAGCGACTCGAATCTTGGCAAGTCTGGAAGGACGAGCGAAAGCTCTTCGCCACGCTCGACTACAACCATTCGGACTCGACCGTCACCGTCAACATCCCCGCGACGGGCCGACCCGCGGAGCGCGTCCTCATAGGTCACGTCCCCTTCCACGTCTACAACTTCGACCTCGCGAGCCTCGGCTTCGCCTTCCCTCACCTCGCGCGCCCGCGCGACTCGTTCACCGTTGGCATCGCCGACCCGACCTTCAAAGACGCGGGGCCGCTCTTCCACTACAAGGGCGAGGCGCGCGTCTCTTACGCGGGCGAGCAGTGGCGTGGCGGCGTGCGTTGTCGCAAGTACCGAATCGACGGCGAAGGGCTTGAGGGGCGCGGCGGCTTCCTTTGGGTCAACAAGGTGCGCGGGCACGTCGAGGACATCGAGATTGCCCTGCCCGACAACCCCGAATGGCAGAGCTTCAAGTTCCGCCTCACGCGCACCGAGCGCATGACGCGCGCGCGTTGGGAGGCGTTCATCAAGGCGCAGTTTTAGGAGGTGCGAAGATGAGACTTTGGAAACTCTTACTGCTCGCGTCCGCGCTCGTCGTAAGCTTCGGCACGGACGCGGACGCCAAAACTCACAAGGCTCGCGCGCGGTCGCACGGCGCGGACGCGCGCACGTCGAGTGTCGTCGCCGTCGCCGCGCGTCAGACGGCCGCGTGCTACCGGATTGACGCCGCGCGTTCGACGTTCGTCGTGCGCGCCTACGCGGGCGGCGTGCTCTGGTTCAAGGGCCACGACCACATCTTGGCCGCGCGCGACTTCTCCGGCGAGGTCTCGGCCGCGCCCGACGCGGTCGCTTCGGCCTCGCTCGTGTTGCGCGTGCGCGCCGACTCGCTCGCCGAGACGCGCGACGTTTTCACCGAGCCGCAGAAGCAAATCATCAACCGCGAGCTGCGCGAAATAGTCCTTCAGACGGACAAGTATCCGGAGATTCTGTTTCGGAGCACTGACGTTGCGGTGAAGCTTGAGAAGGGACTCTTCAAGGTCAAGGTCGGCGGCGACCTGACCTTGCACGGCGTGACGCGCAGGATAGTCATCCCGGCCGAGGTGACGTTCGGTGGCGATAGTTTGCGCGCGCGCGGGACTTTCAAAATCAACCGGAGCGACTTCAAGGTGCGCGCCACCTCGGCCTTTCACGGCACGGTGCGCGTCCGCGACAAACTCAAATTCACCTTCGACATCGTCGCGCGCCGAATCTGAACGACACACCTGCGCGCGTCGAGTTTGAGCGCGTCACCTCTACCTGTAAGCGCGTCGCCTTTGTCCGAGAGCTTGTCATTCCGAAGCGGCGGCCATCGCCTCGCCCCTGAGCGTGTCGCCGAGCGAGTCGCGCCAAGCGCGTTCGAGTTCCGAGAGTTCCGACGCGATAACCCGCGCGCCGCCGACCGTGACGCGCAAACTCGCGCCGCCCGTGCGCCCGACGACGCGAAGCGGACAGCCCCACTCGGCCGCAATCTCTTCGACGCGCGCGCGCGCGCCCTCCTCGAAACTGAGGACGACGCGCGAAGGCGTCTCCGAGAAAAGCTGCGCGGCCGTCGTGAGTTCGTTCTCTTCGAGACTCACCTCCGCCCCGACACTCGCGCGCCCCTGCGAGGAGAAGCAACTTTCGGCGAGCGCGACGGCGAGTCCCCCGTCCGAGCAGTCGTGCGCCGATTGCAGCAAGCCCTCCTCGGCCGCGCGCAAGACCGTCTCCTGCACGGCGCGCTCACGCGCAAGGTCGAGGCGCGGCACGCGCCCTCCCCCGGCCTTCATCTCCTCGACCGACTGCCCGCGCACCGTGGCCGCGTACTCGCTCACAGACAAGTCGTCGGCCGTCTCGCCCGCGAGCGCGATTAAATGTCCGTCGCGCTTAAAGCCGTGCTGGACGGTGCGCCGCACGTCTTCGACGAGTCCGACCATGCCGATGACGGGCGTCGGCAAAACGCCGCGCCCCTCGGTCTCGTTGTAGAACGAGACGTTGCCGGAGACGACCGGAGTCTCTAGAGCGCGGCACGCCTCGGCCATGCCGTCGATTGTCTCGGAGAAGGCCCACATCACCTCGGGCCGCTCGGGGCTTGCGAAGTTCAGACAGTTGGTAATCGCGAGCGGGCGCGCGCCGACGCAGACGACGTTGCGCGCCGCCTCGGCGACGACGAGCCGCGCGCCCTCGCGCGGGTTGACGGCACAGTAACGGCCGTTGCCGTCGAGACACATGGCGAGCGCGCGGCGCGTCTCCTTGATGCGCACGACGGCCGCGTCCGCGCCGGGCAGGACGGCTGTGTTCGTCCGCACCATGTGGTCGTACTGACGATAGACCCACTCCTTCGAGGCGATGTTGGGCGACGCGAGCAGAAGCTTTAGAGACTCGTTATGGTCGTCGCCGCCATCGGGGACGACCGCCGACGGCGCTTCGAGAATTTCGTGCAGCTCGTCGGAGTTGACGACCGACGCATTGACGGGAACTTTGACGCCGCCCGGCGGCTCGGTGACGACCTGCTTGGCCTCGTCGCGCACGGTCTCGTCCGTCGTCGCTTCGGGCGCGCGCATCGGTCGCTCGTAGCGCGGCGCTTCGTCGGCGAGGTGTGGGACGGGGATGTCGGCCACCGTCTCTTCGTGGTGTCGGACGACGACGCGCCCCGTGTCGGTGACGCGCCCGACGACGACGGCGTCCAAATCCCACTTGCGGAAGATGTCGATGACCTGTCGCTCGCGCCCACGGTGCGCGACGAGGAGCATGCGCTCCTGCGACTCCGACCACATGATTTCGTAAGGCGTCATGCCCTCCTCGCGCTGCGGGACGAGGTCGAGCCTAAGCTCGATGCCGTTCCCGGCGCGCGCCGCCATCTCGCACGACGAAGACGTGAGGCCCGCCGCGCCCATGTCCTGAATCCCCGCGACCGCGCCCGAGCGCATGACTTCCAAGCACGCTTCGAGCAGAAGCTTCTCAAGGAACGGGTCGCCGACCTGCACGGTCGGGCGCTTCTCCAAGGCTTCCTCGTCGAACTCGGCCGAGGCCATCGTCGCGCCGTGGATGCCGTCGCGTCCGGTCTTCGCGCCGACGTAGAGGACTGGGTTTCCGACGCCCTCGGCCTTGCCGAAAAAGATTTGGTCGTGGCGCACAAGCCCCAAGGCGAATGCGTTGACGAGCGGGTTCAGACTGTATGCGTCGTCGAACGCGACCTCGCCGCCGACGGTCGCGACGCCGAAGGCGTTGCCGTAGTGCGCGATGCCTGCGACGACTCCGGCCACGAGCGCGCGGTTGCGTCGCCCGTGCTGCGTGTGCGTGAGCGAGCCGAAGCGTAAGCTATTCATCGAGGCGACGGGGCGCGCGCCCATGGTGAAGATGTCGCGCAGGATGCCGCCGACGCCCGTCGCCGCGCCCTGAAACGGCTCGATGAAAGAAGGGTGGTTGTGCGACTCGACCTTGAAGGCGGCGCACCAGCCGTCGCCGACGTCGACGACTCCGGCGTTCTCGCCCGGCGGGACGATGACGCGCGCGCCCGTCGTCGGCAGACGCCGCAGGTGCACGCGCGAAGACTTGTAAGAACAGTGCTCCGACCACATGACGGAGAAGATGCCGAGCTCCGTCATCGTCGGCTCGCGGCCCAAAAGCTCTTTTATGCGCGTGAACTCTTCCGGGGTGAGGTTGTGTGCGGAGACGACTTCGGGAGTAATCATAAGAGAAGTGACGAGCGACGAGTGACGAGTGACGAGCAGAAGGATTCTAACTTGTCACCCGTCACTTGTCACACGACCGCTTATCGCGGACGGCGCGATGCTTTCAACTCGTCACTTCTTTTGTCACTTGTCACTCGTCACTTCTTTTTGCGCCGTCGCGTCGGCAATCGCCTTGCGCACCTCGTCGGGCTTGATGCGGCCGGTGTGTTTGAAGGCGACCTCGCCCTTGCGCCCGAAGAGGAAGGTGGCGGGCAGCTCGCCGTGCCAAGTCCTGTCGACGAGCGCGATGGCGGCCTCCGGGTCTGAGGCGTTGAGCAGGTAGGCGGGTATCGAGGCGGCGCGCATCTCGGAGAGGAAGTCGGGCACGGTCGTCGCGATGTCCGACGGGTCGTCCAGAGAGACGGTGACGAACTCGAAGTCTTCGCGCGCGCCGAACTCCTCTTCGAGGCGGACGAGGTCGGGGAACTCTTCGCGGCAGGGCGTGCACCACGTCGCCCAGAAGTTGACGAGCAGCGCCCGCCCGCGCTCGGACTCGTCCTTGAGAAGCTTGGCGAGGCCCGCCTCGTCAATCTGCCGCACCTCGATTTTGGGCTTCGCGTTGGGCTTCGCGTATTTCTGCTTGGCGTCAGGCTTCGTTTGAGGCTTCGGCGCTTGCGTCCGCGTCGCGCCCGCGCGCGGCAGACCGGCGGGCGCGACGAGCGCGGAGAGCGCGAGGATTAGAAACAGCGTGCGTCTCATCATCGCCCCCGTCAGCTCGCCGCCCCGGCGCGCTTAATCGAGCAGCCGAAGGCCCGCACCTCGGATTTCTCGACGAGCTTACCGGCGAGCACCGCCTCGATGGCGTCGCGCAGCTCTTGCGAGGTGATGGAGTCGCCGTTGCGCGAGTTGTCGATGCGCCCTCGGTAGACGAGCTTCCCCGAGGCGTCGAGGAAAAACGCCTCCGGCGTGACGCTCGCGCCGAGCCGGTCGGCGAGCTTGTTGCCCTCGTCTTTGAGGATGGTGAACGAGAGCTTGTGCTCGGAGGCGTGGCTGCGAATCGTCTCGGCCGTCTCCGAGACGTTCGCGTTGACGCCGACGACGTTGACGCCCTTGGCGCGGTAGTCTTCGGCGAGCTTGCGCATCCGCTCGTTGTAGGCGTTCGAGACCGGGCACTGGGTCGAGACGAAGATGAGCACCGTCCCCTTCGCGCCCTTGAGCAGTTCGAGCGACTGCTCGCGGCCCGAGGCGTCGGGGAGTTTGAAGTCTTCGACCTTCGAGCCGATGGCGAGCGGCGCGGAAGGCTCGCCCTCGGCGGCGCGCGCAAGGCGCGAGGCCGGCAGGGCGAAGGTCAGGCAGAGCGTGAGCGCGAGCGCGGCGCGGGCGACGAAGTTTTTCATGGCGGCTGAATGTCCTTTCAAGCGTTCTCGTCGGTCGGGGAAGATTTCGGAAAGATAACAGCGCGGGCCGAGGGCTGACAAGCAAAGTCGGCCCGGCGCGCGCGTTAAAATTTTCGGACGCGAGTCCGAACGAACTATCGACACCCTAGAGCGGCTTCTTCCCCTCCTTCTCCTTCTCCTCGTCCTCTTCGTCGCCCTCGTCGGCGTCCGGCTCGTCGTTCTGGGTCTTCGACTCGGCCTTAAAGAGCGCGCCCGCCCGCGCGGGCTCAAGCGCGACCCCGGCGAGCGAGGCGGCGCGCGAGAGCACGGGGTCGAGCCGCGCCGCGAGGTCGGTCGCCGTCGGCAGCAGCAGCTCGTCGGGCGTGACGCCGGTCTTCTCCAGACTCTTGCCGTCCTTCATGGTCAGGTCGGCGTCGGTGATGACCGCGCCGTAGGGGATGAACGTCATCGTGCCGACGAGTCCGCGCGCGATGGTGTAGCCGAAGACTCTGCCCCTCATCACCGCGCCCGCCGTGCGGTCGCCGATAATCGTGCCGCGCTTCTCCAACTGCACGACGCGCGCGAAGACCTCCGAGGCCGACGCCGAGCGGCTGTCGACGAGCACGAAGAGCTGCCCGCCGTAGACCTGCTCCGCGCCGCGCGTCTTGGCGACGAGCTCCTTCGCGCCCTTGCGCCGCTTGATGTCGCCGAGCTTCACGTCCTGACCGAAGAAGTAGCCGGTCAGTCGCAGCAGCGCCTTCTCGGCCCCGCCGCTGTTGCCGCGCAGGTCGAGGACGAACGCGCGATGCCCGCGCGCTTTTTTCATCACCTCGTCAATCTCTTTCATCTCTTTCTCGCCGGCGCGGAAGCCCGCCAGCTTCCAGACGAAGAGGTCGCCCAGCGAGAGGTGATTGGGCGGCGGCGGCGCGGACTCTTTCTTGCTCGCCTTCGCGAAGGGCGAGCCGGCGGAAGCGACCTTGCCCAACACGTCCAACTGCCGCGCCTCTCCGGCGGGACTCGACACTTCGAGACGCATCCCGGCGCGCGGCTTCAGCGTGTAGTAGACGTACCTAATCTTCCAGAAGTTTTCGCGCGTCGGCTGGTAGCCGTCGATGGCGAGAACCTCGTCGCCGACCCGCAAGCCTTTGCCCGCCGCGTCGCTTCCGGGCGCGACGTCGACGACGTAACACTTGTCGCCGACCATCTGCATCCGCCAGCCGTAGTCGACGAGCGCGGGCCGCCAAGGCGGGAGGAAGTAGGTGTGCGAATCATTGAGGTCGGCCATCGCGGCGGCGATGTGGCCGAAGATTTCGTTGTTGGAGTTGGCCTGTTTGATTTTCTCCTCGGCCGCCTTGAAGCGCGCGTCCAAGTCCAAGCCGTGGAATTTCGAGTCGTAGTAGTTCTTCTCGATGCCCTCTTTAATGGTCTTCAGCATCTCGCGTCCGTCGCCGCGCTGGCGGTCGCCGAACTGCGGCGTCTGCTGCGCGTGGGCCGCGCGCGGCGTCGAGACGAACGCGACGGCGAGGGCCGCCAGCACGAGCGCGCACGACGAGCGTCTGACGTTGGGGGGCGCGAAAAAATTCGAGGACTTCATGCGGGGGAACTCCTTAAACTGATTCGGTTGACGTGTGAAAGTTGACGCCGGGACTATGCGCGCGGACGAGCGCCGGGGAGCACCGCCTTGAGGATGGCCTTTCGCAGACCGGCCGCAGATTAGCAGAAACGCGCACGCCCGCGCAAAGCTTCGGAAAGGCCCGCGCCGTGGGGCGTTCGACGCGGGCATCTAAATTTGCGCGGCGCGTGCGGGTCGGTTAAAATGCGAGGTTCTTTTGACCGTCGGATTTTCTACTTAGAGAGAGGTGTTACCGAAATCATGTCTTCCGAAATCTTCATTCTGGGCGGCAAGCGCACGCCGATGACCCAGTACGTCGGCGCGCTCAAGGACGTCAAGGCCATCGACTTGGGCGCTACGGCCGCGCGCGGCGCGCTCGAAGCGTCGGGCGTGACGGCCGAAGAGATTGACCACACGGTCGTCGGCAACGCGCTGCAAACTTCGGGCGACGCCATCTACGGCGCGCGCCACGTCGCTCTGAAGGCAGGCGTCCCGGCCGAGCGTCCCGCGCTCACCATCAACCGCCTGTGCGGGAGCGGCATCCAGTCGGTCATCTCGGGCGCGCACATGATTCTGCTCGGCGAGGCCGAGACGGCGCTCGTCGGCGGCATGGAGTCGATGTCGATGTCGCCGCACGTCATCTACGGCGCGCGCGCGGGCTTCCCGCTCGGTCAGGGCAAGCTCGAAGACTCTCTGATGGTCGCGCTCCTCGACACCTACTGCAACACGACGATGGCGGGGACGGCCGAGAACCTCGCGCGCCGCTACGAAATCTCGCGCGACGATCAGGACAAGTACGCGCTCCGCTCGCAGCAGGAGGCGAAGCGCGCGCAGGACGCCGGGGTCTTCGCCGAAGAGATTACGCCGGTCGAAGTGAAGACGCGCAAAGGCGTGAAGGTCGTCGAGGCGGACGACCACCTGCGCCCCGACACGACGCTCGAAGTCTTGGCGAAACTCCCGACCGCGTTTAGCAAAGACGGCTTCGTCACGGCCGGTAATGCTTCGGGCATCGTCGACGGCGCGGCCGCGCTCGTCATCGCGGGCGCGGAGTTCGTCCGGCGCAAAAACTTGACGCCGCGCGGGCGCATCGTCAGTTGGGCCTACGCGGGCGTCGAGCCCGACGTGATGGGCATCGGCCCCGTGCCCGCGATTCGCAAGGCGCTTGAGAAGGCGAATCTGAAACTCGAAGACATCGACCTCGTCGAAGTCAACGAGGCTTTCGCCGCGCAGTACCTCGCCGTCGAGAAGGAACTCGGGCTTGACCGCGCGCGGACGAACGTCAACGGCGGCGCAATCGCGCTCGGCCACCCGCTCGGCGCGTCGGGCACGCGACTCGTCCTGACGGCTTTGAACGAGCTGCACCGGCGCGGCGGGCGCTACGGCCTCGCTTCGGCCTGCATCGGCGGCGGGCAAGGCATCGCAATCGTCTTCGAGCGCGTCTAACTTCCTCGAAATCCGCGAGGCCCGTGCCCTCCGGCGTTTAGAGAGGGCACGGGCCTTGCCATGTCTACTCAAGCTTTTTAAGCGGACTGCTCAAGTCCCGAAATTTTACCGAAAACGGAGTTACCTCGTGTCTTTCATCCCTCGCGGCGCAGGATTTTTGCGCGCCAATCGTCGTAAGTTTCCGCCCGTCGCGGCCCTCTTCGTCCTCGCGTTCGCGCTCTTCGCCGTCACGCCTCAGACGAAGACCAGCGCTCAAGTGCCCATCTCCTCGGATGTCGTCATCAGCCAAGTCTACACGCGCGGCGGCGAGCCGGGCGCTCTTTACGCCTTCGACTACGTCGAGCTTTTCAACCGCGGCGACTCGCCCGTTGACATCAACCGCTGGACGCTCCAGCTTGAGACCAAACGGGGCAGCCTGACGAGCGCCTCGACCGTCGGCATCTTCTCCCCGCTGCCCGTCATCGTCGAGCCCGGCAAGTACGTGCTCATCCAGCTCGGCGGCGACGGCATGGGCGGCGCGCCGCTCCCCGTCACGCCCGACCACACCTTCCCCGGACGCCTCAACATCGGCCCCGACGGCGGGCGCATCTCGCTCGTGCGCAACGGCAGCGGTCTCCTCGACCTCTCGGCCTGCCCTTCGCCGCGAGTTGACACCGCCGACTTCGTCGGCTTCGGCCCGGCGGCGCGTTGTTGGGAAGGCACGTCGCCCGCGCCCGCGCCCGACGCGGCGAGCGCACTGATGCGCGCGCGCGGCGGCTGCACGGACGACGACCAGAACGCGACGGACTTCCAACTGCTCGCGCCTAACCCGCGCAACTCCGCGACGCCGAAGACCACTTGCGCGCTCGCGGGCGGGCCGAACGTCGTGCAGTTCTCGCGCAATCAATTCATCGCCACGGAGGCGGTCGGCCACTTCCCGGCCATCGTCACGCGCACGGGCGACGCGACGGCCGAGGCCACCGTCCTCTACTCCGTCACGAAGGGTACGGCCGACGAGCGGCAGGACTTCACGACCACTTGGGGCCGCCTGCGCTTCGCGCCCGGCGAGACGGTCAAGACCTTCGACGTGCTTTTGACGAACGACGCCGCCGCCGAGTCGGACGAAACCATCGCACTCGCGCTCGCCTCTCCCGTGGGCGCGACGCTCGGCCCGCGCTTTACGGCCACCGCCGTCGTCCTCGACGACGACACGGGCGCGGCCGCCACCAACCCGGCCGACGACCCGGCCTTCTTCGCGCGCCAGCACTACCACGACTTCTTCAGCCGCGCGCCCGACCCGCTGGGGTTCGTCTTCTGGACGAATCAGGCGACGAACTGCGACAACCCCTCCGTCGAGGTCTGTCGCGTCAACGTCTCGGGCGCGTTCTTCCTCTCGACCGAATTTCAGGAGACGGGCTTCCTCGTCTACCGCCTCTACCGCGCCGCGTTCCCCGAATCGGCCGCGCGTCCGCGCGGGATGCCGCGCTACGCGGAGTTTTTGCGCGACACGCAGACGGTCGGCCAAGGCATCGTCGACGGCGAGGTCGACTGGCGTCTGCGGCTCGACGCGCGCCAGCGCGAGTTCACGTCCGAGTTCGTCGAGCGCGCCGAATTTAGGGCGCTCTACCCGGCGACGATGACGGCGGCGCAGTACGTCGACGCCCTGAACGCGAACGCGGGCGGCCACATCTCCGCGCAACTGCGCGAGCAGATGATTTTCAACCTCAACTCCGGCGCGTTCACGCGCGCCGAGGTCTTGCGGATGGTGGCCGAGAACCGGCAGTTCGTCGCGCAAGAGCGCAACCGCGCGTTCGTCCTCACGCAGTACTTCGGGTACTTGCGCCGCAACCCCGACGACGCGCCGAACACGAGCTTCGCGGGCTACGACTTCTGGCTCACGAAGCTCAACGACCACGGCGGCGACTTCGTCGCGGCCGAGATGGTCAAGGCGTTCATCAC
>DASUNL010000218.1:0-15283 GCA_036277175.1 Pyrinomonadaceae bacterium
CTCGGCGCCATCAGCGGCGGCCGCGTCCCCTTCTGGCTGGGCGGGGCCATCGTGGCCCTGGTCGTGATGGGCTACGTCTTCTTCGGCGGGATGCGCGGGACGGCTTGGGTCAACACGTTCCAGACGATTCTCTTCCTCGTCTTCGGCGCAATCGCGCTCACGGTCATCGGCGCAGGCATGGGCGGCTTTTCGAGCGCGGTGACGGCGATGGAGCAGTCGCCTGCGTTCAAGCCGCTTCTGACGCGCGAGCGCATCGACCCGTTCTACTTCTTCAGCTACACCTTCATCCCGCTCTCGGCCATCGCGTTTCCGCACATCGCAATTTTCTGCCTGACGGCGCGGCGCATGGTGCAGTTTAAGAAGACTGTCATCTTCTACCCGATTTGCATCCTCGCCATCTGGCTGCCGTGCGTCTTCCTAGGCGTCGTCGCCAACCGCGTCTCGGACATCCCCGAGATACGCGCGAAGCAGGAGGCGCGGCGCGTCTTGGCGTCGCCGCAAGGTCGCGCGATGGAGCCGGAACAGCGCGAGCAATTGCGCGAGCAGGCGTCGGGCGACGACGTCATCCTGCGTCTGCTCGAACGCTTCGCGCCGCTCTGGCTCGCGGGGATTTTGGGCGCTGGCATCATGGCCGCCGTGATGGCTTCGGACTCGCAGATTCTCGCGCTCTCGACGATGTTCACGGAGGACGTCTTCGCCTTCTACGGAGGGAAGCGACGTTTCGGCGAGCGCGTGCAGGTGCAGACCGGGCGCATCTTCGTCATCCTCTTGACGGTCTTCGCCTACGTCGTCGCCCTAAACGCGCCCGAGGCCATCTTCGACCTCGCCATCCAGTACGCCTTCTCGGGCTTCGCCGCCTTGTCGCCGCTCCTCATCGCCGCGCTCTTCTGGCGCGGGTCGACGAAGTGGGGCGCACTGGCCGTCGCGGTGTGGACGATTTCGGCGGTCGCGGCCGTCGCACTCTTTCAGGCCGCCGTGCCCGCGCCGCCGCCCGGCCAGACGACCGTCGTCGCCACGCTCGGCGACTGGCCCGCGCTCGCGCGCACCTACGGCGGCACGACCGTCTTCCGCTTCATGCCGGTCGTCCCGATGGTCGTCGTCTCGGCGCTCCTGATGTTCTTCGTCTCGCTCGCGACGAAGAAGCCGCGCGCCGAAACTATCGCACGCTACTTTTAATCGCCGGAGACTTTTAGACGAGGAGGCGCGACCCGTGCCGCAGAACGCGAACATCATTCTCATCCGGCACGCCGAGAAGCCGACGAAGGGCGCGCTGCTTTCGGTCGCCGGACAAGAGCGCGCGTGGGCCTACACGGTCTTCTTCCAGAACTACGCGCTCGACGCGGGGTCGCCGCCCGTCAAAATCGACTACCTCTTCTCGTCGGCCGACTCCGCCGCGAGCCAGCGCCCGCGTCTCACCATCACGCCGCTCTCGCAGGCGCTCGGCCTCACCATCAGCCACGACTACCCCGACAAGCAGTACAAGGAGTTCGCCGCGACCATCAACGGCAACCCCGCCTACAACAACAGCACGCTCCTCATCTGCTGGCATCACGGCGAAATCTTAAAGCTCGCCTCGGCGCTCGGCGCGAAGGCGTCGCAGATGCCGAAGGAGGCGAACTGGCCCGCGAAGTGGCCCGGCGACGTGTTCGGCTGGGTGCTGCTTCTGCGCTACGACGCGGAAGCCAAGCTCAGACACAAACACACCTTCTGCCTGCCGCAGCGACTCATGTACGACGACTACGGACAAGACCCGCCCGGCGGCAACTCTTAAAGAGTCGCGCCGCCAAACGTCCGGGCCTCACAAGACGTTGCCGCCGAATTTTTCTTGACTCGCCCGCGCCGCGAGAGTACCGTGGGCGCGCCTTTCGCACTTCCCCGGTCGAGGGTTCTCGTCCTCGCCCAGACTTCTCATTCTTCGATAGCTTTCTTGTCGGCAGTCTTACCCGTTCCTCTTTCAATCCGTCGGGAGTCAAAGCGTCGCGCGGTCGCAAGCCCGCCCTTTCACGGGAGGTAAAAACGGATGCCGAAATGTATGGAGTGGGCCGAGCAGAGGGTGGACGAGTGTAACGAGTGGGAAGACGAAGGCTACGACAGGTGCGACGAATGGGACGACCGCTGCTGCGATTGGTGGCCCTGCTCGTGGGGCTGCAAGCTCATCACTTGGGTCTGCGTCGGCTTCGTCTGGGTGTCGAAATGGGTCTGCGTCGGGTGGACGGTTCTTACGACTGTGGTCTGCGTGGCGTGGGACATCGTGACGGCCATCGTCAACGCCATCGTGGTGAGCTTGGAGTCAATCTTCGGGTGGCTACTGTCGGCCCTCGCTTATCTCCTCGAACTCGTGTTGAGGATTCCGTTGCTCGGCGCTTTAATCCGTTGGGTGCTCAACATCGTCACGACCGTCTTCTGGACGGCGGAGTCTTTGGGCGACGCCCTGCTCGGCTTCCTCGGCATCCGCCCGGAGAAGCGCCTGCGCGTCTGCACGGTGATTTTGAATGACGAGACGGGCGCGGCCCTGTGCGACCCCTCCTACGCCGTCGACCTTCTGCAAGTCGCCGCCGACGTGCTCAAGCGCGAGGCCAACGTCCGCCTCCTACCGCTCGCGCCGTGGAAGTACGCATCGGGCTTCGGCGACGCGGAGACGGTGACGGACGACTGGGTGACGACCGAGGTCAGCCCAAGCGACGCCGACACGCTCGACGCGCCGTGCGGGGCGGCGGGCCTCGGCTCGGAGTGGGGCATGACGGGGAGTAAGTTTCAGGCCAAGGTGAGCAATAATTGCTTCTTCGGCGCGTGGCGGCGTCTCGTCGGCTACGGCGCGCCCGTCACCTGCTTCATCGTCCGCAGCATCGGGGGCGACCCGAACACGCACGGCTGCTCCCTCCTCTGGCTCGTCGATTACGTGACGGTCATTTTCCAGCCCCGCCCGGTCGCCCCCGCCATCATCAACAGGCGCGTCCTCGCCCACGAGTACGGGCACGCATGCAACCTCCTCGGTCACCTCGACGCGAACGGCCACCCCAAAAACCTGATGGGCTCCCCTTGGGATGGGACGGCCGCAGACCTCACGCAGACGCACCTCTACGACTGGCAGGTCGTATTGCTGCGCGCCTCGCGCCACGTCACCTACTTCTGAAGCGGACACGGAGGAGTTTATGAAGCGTCAAGTCGTCATCACGCACCCGGCGCAGCTCGCGCAGCTCTCGCGCTGGCCGGGCATGCGACCGCGCGGCGTGGCCCGCGTCCGAATCGAGACCGACGCGGTCGCGCGCGAGCGCGCCGACGATTGGGAGAAGCGGCTCAACCGTGATTACAACGCCTGCGGGTGCGACACCGGCTCCATCGTCATGCTCGTCGGCGTCGGCGGCTACCTCGCATGGCTCGCGCTGCGGGCGGGAGGTCTGAAGAGTCTCGGCTGGGGCGACCTGTGGGTCGGGCTCGGCGTGGCGTTCGCGTCGGCCGTCGTCGGAAAACTCGTGGGGCTGGCGGCCGCGCGCGGTCGGATTGAAGGGACGATTCGGGAGATAAAGTCCGAGTGGAAAGCCCCGCCGCTGCCCGAGGTCGAGCCGCTCATCCGGTGCGGCTAACAGATGAGGCGGCGCGCGACCTCTCTTAGCCGATGCAGTAGAGGCGTCCGTCGTTCGTGCCGACGACGACGCGCCCCGAGGCGACGGCCGGAGAGGCCGTGACGGGCGCGCCCAAGTTGAACTCCTGTAGCTTATCTCCGCCGAAGAAGTCGAGGACGTAGAGGCGTCCGTCGTTTGAGCCGACGAAGACTCTTCCGGCGGCGAGCGCCGGTGAAGAGTCGACGCGCGCCTGCGTCGTGAACGTCCAGAGCCTTCTGCCGGTCGCCGCCTCGACGCTGTGGACGACCTTGTCGCGCCCGCCGACGACGATGCGCCCGTCAACCGCGCCCGCCGAAGAGTAGAACGGGAACTGCCGCTCCGGGTTCTGGTAACGCCACCCTATCGCGCGCGCGACGAGGTTGACGCCGAGGACTTCGTTGTTGAACGTGCCGTAGAAGGCGTTGCCCTGCATGAGCGCGGCCGACGCGCCGGTGTACGCGCCCGAGCGCACCTGAAAAGCCTCGCGCCCGTCCGCGACGCGCACCGCGTGCAGAATCTCGTCGCAGCCCGCGACGTAGGCGATGCCGTCGGCGACGGCCGCCGTCGCGTGAACCTGCGCGCCGGTCTTAAAACGCCACATCAATTTCCCGCCGCGCGCCGACAGGCAGTACAAGTGGCCGTCGTATGAGCCGACGATGACGCGCCCGCCCAAGACGACCGGCGACGCCTTCACCTCCGAGCCGGTCTTGTAAGTCCAAAGCCCGCGCCCGTCGCGCGCCGAGACGGCGTGGACGACGCCCGCGAGGTCGCCGACGTAGACGACGCCCGCCGCCACGGCCGGTGAAGATTCGCCGATGGGCGACTTCGCGTTGTAGCGCCAGCGCACCGAGCCGTCCGAGAGCGAGAGCGCGACCAGCTCGCCCTTCTGCGTGCCGACGTACACGACGCCGCCCGCAATCGCCGCCGACGACTCGATTGACTCGCCCGCCTCGAACGTCCACAAGACGCGCAGACGCTCCGCGAGCCCCGCGCGCGAGAATCCCGTCAGAGAGTGGTTGCCGCGAAACTGCGGCCAGCTGTCGGCGGGCGCGAACTCGGCCGCGGAAGCGGAAGGCAAAAGGTAAAAGGTAATAGGCAAAAGTAGAAACGCGAGTATCGCGCGGCGCGTCACACGCTTTTTGACGACGCTCGTGCCCGCCGCCCGCTTCATCATCCTCTTCAAAATTCTTTTCACAGTCCTCTTCACAGCCCTCTTCACGTTCAACGTTTTCATGGTCGTCCGTTTCACAACTCTCGTTTCGTCAGTAAGCACTTTCGTAGAGTTCGAGCGCGGCGGCCGCGTCGAAGGGGCGCGGGTTGAAGCGTCCCGTCCACTGACAGCCCGCGTCCTCTGCGAGCGCGGCGAAGTCGTCCGCGCTGACGCCCGCGACTTCCAGACGCGCGGGCAATCCGCCCGCCGCGATTAACCGCTCAAGCCTTCGCGCCAACGCTTCGCCTGCCCCCAAAGATTCGGCCGCCTCGTCGCCGCGCTCGGCGCGCGCGTCCGCGCCGTGATTTGAAATCCGCAGAAGCTCCGCGTAACGCGCGCCCGCCGCGCGCGCGTTCCAGCGCACGACCGAGGGAAGCATGAGCGCGACGGCCTCGCCGTGCTCCGTGCCGTAACGCGCCGTCAGAGGGTTCGCGCACGCATGCGCCGCGCCGAGCATCGAGTTCTCGATGGCCGCGCCCGCGAAGTACGCGCCGAGCTGCATCGCCGCGCGCGCCTCCAAATCGCGGGGCGCATCGAGCACGCGCTCGTAAGACCCTTCGAGCAGACGCCACGCCTCGCGCGAGAAGACTTCGGAGAGCGGCGTCCGCTTCGTCGAGACGAAAGTTTCGACGGCGTGCGCGACGGCGTCGAGTCCCGCCGTCGCGGTCACATGCGGCGGGCACGTCAACGTCAGCTCCGGGTCTAAGATGACTGCGCGGAAGGCCGCGCCCGCGTCGCCGCAGGCCATCTTCTGGTGCGTCTCGGCGTCGGAGATGAGAGCGTAGCTTTGCGCCTCGCTCCCCGCGCCCGACGTCGTCGGCACGCCCAGCATCGGCAGCATCGGCCGCGTCGTCTTGCCGTAGCCCCAGAAGTCTTGGACGCGCCCGCCGCTCGTCAGAAGAAAGTTGACGCCCTTCGCGAAGTCGAGAGAACTGCCGCCGCCGAGGCCCACGATTGAGTCGACGCGGAGCGGCGCGGCGAATACGCGCCCGGCCTCGACCGCGCGCGAGTCCGGACTCGACTCGAAGTCGTGAAACTCGAAGACCTCAACGCCCGCCTCGCGAAGCGACGATGCGGCGCGCGCGACGTGGCCGGTCGCGACAAGCCCTCGGTCGGCGACGAGAAGCGTCCGCGCGAAGCCGAGCGAGCGCGCCACTTCGCCCAGACGCGAGAGCACGCCCGCGCCGAAGAGGACGCGCGTGCGCGGCTGGAAGTCGAACGTCTCGGTCATGGCGCGAGGGCGAGCACGCGGCGGATGTGCTCCATCGTGGCGAAGCCTCGGTCGTGCGCGCCGTAGATGCGCTCGGGCGCGAGGTTATTTTTAACCAGCCAGCGCGCGAAGAAAGGCATGACGGTCGTCCGGCTGCGCGGCGGAAAACTCGACTCGCCGTCGAAGTAGAAGAGGTCGCCCTGATAAAGGATGCGCTCGCGCGGCAGGTGGACGACGATGTTCTCCTCCGTGTGCGGGTTCGGCCCCGTGTTGATGAGCTCGACGGTGCGCTCGCCGTCGGTCACGCTGCGCCGCCCGTCGAACGTCTCCAGCTTGAGCGGGCGCGGCTCGCGCGCCAGACGGTCGGGCGCGACGGTGTGCGTCGCCGAGGCCATGCGCTCGAAGAAGGCGCGGTTGCCCGTCGTCGTGAGCACGGTCGCGCCCTCGGCGATGAAGGCGCGCGCGCCGCCCGCGTGGTCGCTGTGCGTGTGTGTGACGACGAGGTAGCGAATCGGCTTTCCCGGCACGGTCTCTTTAATCTTGCGGATGAACTCTTCGCTCGTGCTCGACGCGCCCGGCTGCTGCGGGTCGGCCGGGACTGTGTCGAGCGAGAAGTAGTGCGTCGGCGCTTCGACGGCGAGGACGAAGTCTTTGAACTCGACGAAGACGGGGCTCAGGTTGCCGAGCGAGTTGACGAGAAAGACGCCTCGCGCGATCTCCGTGACCGAGCCGGGCGCGGCGACGTGCGCGCGCAAGTCTTCGGGCAGCTCGAACTGCGCGGCGGCGCGCGGCGAATCAACCTCGACGGCGCTGTAGCTCACCTGACGATAGGTTTTCCCGCCGACCCGCACCGCGTCGCCCGTCGGAAACCAGCCGAGCCTTTCGTGGCGACGGTACGGCGCGTAAACGAGCTCGACCATGGTGTCGCCGTAGGGCGGGAAGTCCATCGTGTAGTCGTACTTCGAGAGCAGGTGTGTCTCGGCGTCGAGGAAGAGCCGGACGGAAGTCTTCTCGCCGGGGAGTCGGAAGCTGACGACGTCGTGGCGGCGGCCGTCGAACTCGGCGGTCGTCGCGGGGCCGAGGGCGTCCGCGTTCTTCGAGGCTTCGAGCAGGAGCAGGTGCGGGACGCGGCGCGCGCGTCGGAGTCGCTCCGCGCGGTTCGACTCGGCGCGGCGCGCGGCCGCGAAGCGTTCGACGAAATCGACGACCGTCCGCTCGTCGCCCGTGTAGGCCCAGCGACGCCATCGGTAAGTGCCGTCGCCGCGCGCCGTCTTCAACTCGTAAAGAAATCTCTCCTGCGCGGGGTAGGCGACGATTGATTCTTCGTGCGCGGCGCTCTTCCCTTCGCCCTCCGGCTTATACCCTTGCGCAATCGCCGCGCTGTTCTCGCGCCCTTCAGTCTTGACGAGGACGGACGTAATAGCTTCCAGACGCGACGCCCCGCCGAGCGCGTCGAGCGCATCGGCGACCAAGCGCCGCGCCCGCTCGTCGGTCTCCGCCGACGACTCGCCCGCAGACGTCTCGCCCGCAACGTCCGCGCGCGAGACGGGCCGTCCCTGCGTCGCGGCGGCGAGGCAGAACGTCAGCGCGATGGCAAACAAGCGGCTCATCACTTCTTCGGCGGCTGTGTGTCGGCGATGGCGTAGACGTGCGTCTGCGAGCGGATGATGAGGAGGCCGTCGGTGATGGCGGGCGTCGCCATCAAGGCCGCGCCCATCGGGTTCGTCGCCAGCAGCTCGAACTTCGGCCCGGCGCGCAGGACGTAGACTTCGCCGTCCTCGCTCGACGCATATATTTTCCCGTCGGCCGCGATGGGCGACGCGCTGAACGTCGAGGGCAGACGCTCCTGATAGATTCTCTGCCCCGTCCGCGCGTCGTAGGCCGCGACGACGCCGTTGTCGGCCACCGTGTAGAGGTGCTCGCCGTAGACGACGGGCGTCGGCGTGTAGGGGCTGCCGCTCGCCGTGCGCCACGCTAAGAATTGATTAGTCTCCTCGCCCGCCTTGAGTGAAACGTCTCCGACAGCGCCGGGGCGGAAGGCGTACATCGCGCGGCCCGGAGGGTAGCCGCCCGTGATGAAGATTAACCCTTGGGCGACGAGCGGCGCTTGCATCTTGACCTGCGTGTCGCTGTCCGAGAAGCGCCACAGCTCTTTGCCCGTCAGAGGGTCGTAGCCGCGTATGAAGCGGCCGCCGTTGGCGATGAGCTCCGTGCGCGTCTTGCCTTCGAGAATCGTCGGCGTGCTCCAAGAAGTTATCTCGACGCGCTCGACGCGCCACGCCTGCTTGCCGTCTTTTAAGTTGAAGGCGGCGATGAAGGATTGCGCGTGGCCGTCGGCCTGCACGATGACGAGGTCGCGGTAGATGACGGGCGAGCTGGCGTGACCCCACGAAGAGTTCTTGTCGTCCCACAGTCCGGGGTTCAAGACGCCGAGGTCTTGCTTCCAGACGAGCTTGCCCGACATGTCGTAGGCGTAGAGACCTTCGGAGCCCATCAACGCGACGACGTAGCGGCCGTCGGTCGCGGGGGTCGAGTTGGCCTGCGTCGCCTTGATGTGGCGGCGCGCGCGCGGCACGCCCTCGTGCGCCGTGCGCTCCCAGAGGATTTTTCCGGTCTTGCGCTCCAGCGCGTAAATCTTCCACGCATGCCGCGCTTCGTCGCGCGCGAGGCCGATGCCTTTGTCCTTGACGTTGACGGCGGGAGGCTCGGAGCTTACGGCCGTGATGACGAAGACGCGCTCGCCCCAGACGACGGGGCTTGAGTGTGAGAGGCCGGGCACGGGCGTCTTCCACACGACGCCCTCCCCCTTCACGCCGTCCCACGCCGTCGGCGTCTTCATGCCGTCGGCGACGCCCGAGGCTCGCGGCCCCCGGTACTGCGGCCAGTTCTGCGCGCTCGCCGAGACGACGCCCGCGACGATTAAGAGCGTGAGAGAGAGAACTCGCTTCATCGTTTACGCACCTCCGGCCGTTCGGGCCGCGAGAAGTTCTTAAACCACGCGCTCCGCTTCGGCCCTTACGGTCTCGGCGTGGCCGCCGGACTGGCCGACGGACTCGCGGCGGGCGACGCGGCCGGACTCGCCGACGGGCTTGCCGACGGACTGGCTGACGGTGTCGCGCCCTCGGCGATGGCGTAGAGCGTGTTGCGGTCGGAGATGTAGAGTACGCCGTTCGCGGGCACGGGCGTGCTGTAGACGGAGCTGGGCATGTGTATCTCGCCGAGCAGCTTCTTGGTCTTGCCCGCCTGCATCACGACCACGTCGCCGTCCTCGTCGCCCAGATACAACACGCCGTTTGCAACTATCGGCGAGCTCCACATGGCGGCGAACATGTCGTGCACCCAGTAGGGCTGACCGGTCTTCGCGTCCAAGGCGTGGAGGAAGCCGCTGAAGTCGGGCTGGTAGACGACGCCGTCGACGATGGCCGGGGTCGAGATGGAGCGGCGGATTTTGTCGTAGTGCCACACCAATCCGGTCTGCGTGATGTCGCCGCGCTTGGTCGGGTCGATGCAGTACATGTGGCCGACGCCCTCACCGTGCTCCGGGTCTTGGCCGTTGGCGAGGTAGACCTTGCCGTCGTAGAAGACCGGCGTCGAGATGATTTCGTTGCGCGTCTTCGGCCAGACCGAGTCTTTGGGGTTCGTGTCAAACTCCCAGAGCTTCTTGCCCGTCTTCACTTCGAAGCCGCGCACCCAGCCGTCTCCCTGCGCGTGCACGACCTGCACGACGCCGCCGATCGTCGCCACCGAGGGGGTCGACCACTGGCCGTGCAGAATCTTGTCGCCCGGTGAAGCGTCCTCCCAGACGACCTTGCCCGTCTTCTTGTTGACGGCGATGATGGCCGGGGCTTTCGGCGAAGTGATGTTGACGTGGCTCTCGTCCTGCCCGTTCGACGTGCTGACGTAAATCAAATCGCCGAACATGACGGGCGACGAGTTGGCTAGGTTGTGCGGGAAGGCCGCTATCTCGTCGGCCATCATGTCGAGCCGCCAGACGACGTCGCCGTTAATCTCGGCGGTCGCCTTCTCGTCCGTCACCGGCCCGTCGTTCTCCTTATCGCGGAAGCCTTGGAGGTCGACGCACATCAGCTCCGCGCGGTTCGAGACGTAGTAGACGCGGTCGCCGTCGACCAAGGGCGAAGAGGCGACGCCCTGATACGGCCAGTCGTTGACGCGCCCGGCCGCAATCTTGTCGTGCACCATCTGCCAGAGGAACGTGCCGTCGGATTCGCGGAAGGCCATCACCACGCCCTTGTCGCCCTTGAACGTCGGGTCGTAGGGCGGGTCGGCCTCGTTGTTCGTCCCGACTAAGACGACGCCGCCCGCGACGACGGCGTTGCCGTAAGTCTGCGAGCCCAGACGCGCCGTCCACTTGATGTTCTTCTTTGCCTTCACGTCCCAAGAGAGCGGCAGACCTTTCATCGACGAGACCATGTTGCGGTCGGGCGTGCCGCCCCACATCGGCCAGTCGCCCGAGCCGGGGTCGGAGGGTAGAGCCGAAGCCA
This sequence comes from Pyrinomonadaceae bacterium, assembly GCA_036277175.1. GTDB lineage: Bacteria > Acidobacteriota > Blastocatellia > Pyrinomonadales > Pyrinomonadaceae > DASQDT01. The sequence goes on from DASUNL010000218.1 coordinate 10,525, forward strand.
GTAGCCAGTAGCCGGTAGCCAGTAGAATCGCGAAAGACAAACCCACCGCGCGCTTGCTCGACTGACGAACTCTCAGCATTACTTTCATCCTCAACATTACCTTTCTCCCTACTGTCAACTATCTACTCGCTACCGTCTACTTCCTCGTGACGATGATGTGACCCGGCGGGCACGGCACTATCTCGCTCGCGCCGAAGCCGGCCGCGCGGAACATTCGTTCGTACTCCGCGAAGGTGTAAGCGTCGCCGCGCTCGGTCGTGCCGAGCATGATGAGCGCGAACGAGGCCGCGTCGGGCGGAGTCGTGCGCCCCTCGTCGGGGACGAAATCCAAAGTGACGGCGCGTCCGCCCTCTTTGAGCGCCGCGCGAACTTTGCGTATCAGCCGCTCGCAGGTCTCCCGGTCGAAGTGGTGGAAGAAGTTCGTGATGAGCACGAGGTCGTACCCTTCGCCGAACTCGACCTCGAAGGCGTCGCCGGGGATTTCGTGAAAACGCTCGCCGACGCCCGCGCGCTCGGCCTCCTGACGCGCATACGGCAGGACGTTGGCCCAATCGACGGCGTAGACCTCGGCGCGCGGGTTGTGGCGCGCAATCGTCACTCCGAAGACGCCGTGACCGGCGGCGATGTCGAGCACCTTGCACGTCTCCATCTCGGAAGCGCCGACCGTCGCGGCAATCTGCTCGGCCGGCATGCGCATCAGCGACGCCATCGAGCGCGCGAACTCCTCCCACATCGGATGCTCGGGCGTCATCGAGCCTTGCGCGTCCATCACCGTGCTGCCTTTGCGCACGCTCTCGGTGAGACGCTCGAACGCGCCCTTCAACTCCGCGCCGGCGAGAAAGCCGCTCATCCCGCCGATGTAGGCGGGCGAGCGGCGGTCGAGAAACGCGGCCGACTCCGGCGTCAACTGATAGCGCCCGTCTTCTTTCGAGAGGAAGCGCGCGATGGTCAGGTAGTCGCAGAGGATGCGCAAGCCGCGCTCGGCCGCGCCCGTTCGCTCGGCGAGCGACGCGGGCGTCGCCGCGCCCTCGCCGATTGCCGTGAAGAGGTCGAGCTCGACGGCCGCCTTGAGCGCGGCCGTCTGCTGGTAGGCCGTGAACGTTTGAAAGATGCGCTCGGGCGTCGGCCCCTGTTGCTCCAGCGCGCCCGCCTGCTGTCCGGGGGTCGTGTCGTTCATGCTACTTGTTCGCGTAAACTTTCACGTTGTCGAAAAGGATTTCGGCCAGAGCGTTGCCGAAGATGCCGGGCGCGCCCTGACGGTTCGGAATCGGGTCGATGCGCTCGACCGCCCACGCTTCCGGCTCGGCCGCGCCGACGGGCCACACCTTGCCGCGCGCGCGCACCGTGCCGTCCGGGAGGTTCTCGACGCGCAGCTTCATCCGATACCAAGTGTCCTTCTTCCACTCGAACGGGACGTGCGCGCTGCGCGCGGTCTCGGGCTGCCAAGGCTCGATGCTGAGACGCTGCGCGTTGCCGTAGAGCACGAGCGCGTAACGCTGCGCGATGACGCCCGCGTCGCCCATCGTGCGGCGGCGCTCGGCGGCGTGGATGTCTGCCTCGACCGTGTAGTCGCGCAAATCCGACGGCCCCATGTAGACGCGCGCGCGGCTCAGGAGCGAAGAGCCTTCGGTCGTCTTCACTAAGACCTTGTTGCCCTCGACGTCGCGCACGGCGAACTTCATCGTCGCGTTCGTCCAGTGAATGGGAATCGTGTTGAGCGCCATCGCGTCGAAGTTCTCGCTCCACGGCAGAGGCGGCACGACGCGCACGCGGGCCGCGCCCGACAGGCCGCCGACGGTCGCTTTAACCAGACCCGCCTGCGCGGCGTCGCCACCGGCGGTGAACTGCCCGGCCTCGACCGCGCCCTTCAAACCTTCGAGCGTCCACGCGGCCGACTTCTCTTCGCGCAGGAACTCACCGCGCTCGTCGAAGAGGCGGACGCGGAAAGATGCTTTGTCGCCCGGTCGCAGAACAAGCTCGGTCGGGACGACCTGCACGTGCGCGGGCGTCGCCGTCGAGTTCGAGACTTGCTGGACGCGCGCGGCCGTTTCCCTCCGCGCGCTCGATGCGTTCTTCTTCTTGCCGATGGCGTAGAGGTTCGTGTCGCTCACAAGGAAGACGCGGCCGTTCGAGACGGCGACCGACGCGATAATCTGTTCGGGCCGCGGCTCTGTTCTGCCCGGTTGCCCTTCGACCGGGACTGTCGTCAGCAGTTGGTCTTCGTCCAAGACCTTCGCGCCCGTCGCCGACGGCTCGATGATGAAGAACTTGCCGTTCTCCGTCCCGACGTAGAGCTTGCCGTCTGCAAGCACGGGCGAGGCCTTCTGAATCGTGCCGAGGTTGTGGAGCCAGAGCTGGCGTCCCGACGCGGCGTCGAACGCGCCGAGGTTCGCGCCGTTGTCTATCTGATAAATCCGGTCGCCGTCGAGCACGGGCGAAGAGAAGCCGCCCTGCCAGCCGTAGACTTTCCAACGCACCTGCTCAGGCTTGACGTCGCCTCGCGCGGTCGCGTCGACGGCCGCGATCATGCCCATCTCGTTCGACGCGAGGTTCTCCTCGCTGTGCGTCAGAATCGCGTCCGTCCCGCGCACGACGACGCCGGTGTTGAGTCCGCGCTTACTGACTTCGTACTTCCAGACCGGCTCGCCCGTCTGCGGCTTGAGGGCGTAGACCTGACCGTCGGAGCCGCCCTGTATGAGGAGGCGCGTGCCCGCGACGTTGGCGATGATGGGCGCGGCGTAGGTCGTGTCGTAGGGTCGGCCGCCCGGCGCGCTCACCCACATGGTCTCGCCCGTCCTCTTGTCGAAGCCGACGAAGCGGTGACGCCCCTGCCCGTGCTCGCCCCAGATGAACATCACGCCGCTCGCGATGACGAGGTCGCCGTCGATGATGGGCGAGACCGTGCGGCCGCCGTGCGTCGTCAGGAGTCCGAAGTCCTCGCCGAGCGAACGCTCCCACACGACCTTGCCGTCCTTGCCCGAGAGGGCGAGGAGCGTCCCGCCGACGCCCATGGCGTAGACGTTCCCCGTCGCGGGGTCGGCGACGGGCGAGGCCCAGCCGACGCGGTGCGGCGGAACGTCGGAGAGGTAGATGTTGAAGCGTTGCTCCCAGAGAAGCTTGCCCGTGTCGGCGTCAAACGCCATCACGCGCTCTTGTAATCTCTCGCCGCGCTCGGCGGTGTTTTGCAGAAAGACTCGGTCGTTCATGACGACCGGCGTCGAGCGCCCGCCGTAAGGGACTTTCCAAGCGAGGTTGTCGCCTTCCGGTGACCACTTCGCGGGAAGACTCTTCTCGCGCGAGTGGCCGTCGCGCGCGGGGCCGCGCCACTCCGTCCAGTCGTCGGCGCGCGCCGTGGAAACGGAGGCGACGAGGGCGCACAGTAAAAGCAGTAGCAGTCTCGGGGACGGGCCATTCATAATTTCATTCTCACGTTCCGGATTTTGTGTTGGCGTCGCGCGAAAGAGCGCGGGGGAGGGCGAGCGAGCCGGGCCTTTGGTCATTACGCCTGAGAGCTTAACATCGCCGCCCGCGCATCTCCAAAGGCATTAGACGTGATGCCCGCCGGGTTTGTTTCGCGTGACGCGGTATTATCACTCAGGCGAAAGTAAATACGGGTAAATCTTGTAAAAATGCTGTAAAAAGAAACCTTTTCGCGCGGCCGCGCGTTTCAACGATTGTAGAATCCGACCCGCTCGACGCGAACCGCGCGCGCCGCGCCGCAAGCGCCATCTTGATTTCACTCGCGCGGACGTTGTAAAAGTATCGGCCCTCCCGCGACAGCCGCGCGGGGAAGTTCTTCACCACCGTTTTCGTCAGACACAACTTGCCTTCGGCGACGCGCGCTCGCTCGGCGCGCGAGACTCCGGACGAAGAGGAGTTTTACGACCCATGACGCTCAAGAGACTTCTTCCCCTGCTCCTAATGCTTCTCGCCTCCGCGCCCACGGCCCTCGCGCAACAGGACGCCAAGCAGCAACTCCACGACCAACTGTGGGAGGCCGCGCGCGTAGGCGACGTGGCGGCCGCCCGCGCCGCGCTCGACCGTGGCGCGGAGGTCGACGCGAAGTTTCGCTACGGGCAGACGGCGCTCTTCAAGGCGGCCGAGCGCGGCCACACGGAGGTCGTCAAACTCCTGCTCGAACGCGGCGCGGCCGTCAACCTGCGCGACACCTTCTACGGCGCGACGCCGATTTCGTGGGCGCTCCAGAAGGGCCACGTCGGCGTCGTCCGCGCTCTCTTGGAGAAGGGCGCGGAGGAGGTCGGCGACGTTCTGATGGCGGGCGCGCGCGAGGGCAACGCCGAGCTACTCACGGCCGCGCTCGACACCAAGCGCGCGCAGCCCGACACGATGACGGCCGCGCTCGTCGCCGCGACCGCGAGCGGCAAGCATCCGGAAATCGTCGAGCTGCTCAAGAAGGCGGGCGCGAAGCCGCCCTTCGAGGTTGACGCGGCGACGCTTCAGACCTACGCCGGTAAATACAAGAACGAGGCGGGCACGATGGAGGTCGTCGTCACTTACAAGGACGGCAAGCTCGTCGCGCAGGCCGCCGGGCAGCAGCCGCTCAACATGATGGCGCTCGACAAGACCAGTTTCCGCGCCGTCGAGTTCGACGGCATCAACGTCACCTTCAACTCCGAGGGCGACAAAGTCCCGAGCTTCACGCTCAAGCAAGGCCCGAACCCGACCCTCTTCAAACGGGTCGAAGAGCCGAAACAACCATAAAGTCCTGACTCCCTTCCGAGGTTATCAGATGAAAAGA
>DASUNL010000219.1:0-3317 GCA_036277175.1 Pyrinomonadaceae bacterium
CCGGGCATGCGCGGCAGCGCGCCCCCCATCCACGACGCGCGCTCGCGGCTACGCACCACGATGCCGTAGCGGTCGTTGTCCAAGCCGCCCACTTCGCAACGCTCCATCGCGGGGAAGAAGGTCACGGCGACGGCGCTCTCCGAGAGCAGCTTGAGACCGTCCTCTCCTTTGGGCAGGTGCGCGGCCGTCCTCAAGCACGCCATGACGAGGTCTTGGGCGGTCGTCCCGCGCTCCTCGCCGGGGAAGTTCCAGAAGCCGTCGCGCGCGTGTCGCTGGTGTATGTAGGCGCGGTCGCGGACGCTGACCCAGACGCCGCCCGAAGAGTCGTAGTCGCCCGCGATGCGTTCGGGCGCTTCGAGCAGTTCGTCGTGCGCGAGGTAGTGCGCGAGCACTTCCCTCGCCAAGCTAGCCGGGTGCAGGTCTTCGGGCGCGCGCCGTGTGCTCTGCTTGAACTCTGGGAAATACTTTGAAGGATTGCGGAGCGGCTGCCGCTCGCCCTCCATACGGTAGATGAAGTCCTCCCAGATGTCGTAGACGGCCTCGACGTGGTAGCCGCGCTCCTGCATCAGCGCGTAGCCGCCGTACCAGCCGAAGCGCACTAGGGCCACGCCGCCCTCGACGCGCAGGCCCGCCTCTTCGAGTCGCGCCGTCCCTTCCGTCATGCAAGTGCCGGAGCTGATGGAGTCGTCAATCAGGATGACGGGCTCGTCCGGGTCAAGAGGGCCTTCGATGAGTTTGAGCGAGCCGTGCGCTTTGCGCTCTTTGCGCACGAGCAAGCCCGTGTAGCGCCCGCCGGATTGCAGGACGCAGGACTGGAGGACGGGGACGGCGGTCAGGCCGTAGGTGGCGAGCTGGCGGCCGTCGAAGTTTTTGAGCAGTTCGAGGAGGAGACGTCCGGCCAACTCCGCGCCGCGCGGCGTGAGCGTGACGGAGAGCGAGTCGAGCATCCAGCGCGCCGAAGTCCCGTCGCGCGAGAGCACGGGCTGCGTTTCGGAGCGGTGGAGGATGCCGCGCGAGAGTAGTAGCTGCAAAAGCTCCTCGCGCTCGGCGCGGAAGCGCGCGGGGAGCGTCGAGAGGGTCGCTGACATCGGCTCGCGCGACATAGAGGGGTTTCAAGAGTCGTCTACAGGTATGCGTTCTCGGGGAGGGCCAAACTCAGGTAGCGGCCGTCGAGGTGAACCATCAGGTCGCGTTCGAGAAAGTCGCCGAGCGCCTCTTCCGTCCACGCGGCCCCGTCGAAGCGCGCGTCAATCTCCTTGCGCGTCCGCGCGTCGGCGCAGAACTCGTAGAGCGCGGCGGGCTCGTCCGAGAAGGTCTGGACGCGGGGCGCGCGGCGGCGGCGCGCGTCCTCGACGCGGATGGTCGAGAGCGACTTGCGGTAGCGGAGGTAAGGGCGCGGGCTCTCCTTCCAGCGCTGCTGCCAGACGGCGACGCTGCGGAAAAGCTCCTCATGCCCTTCGTCGGGCAGGGCGTCGCGCATGTCGTGCTCGAAGTAGTAGGAGACGCGCCGCAGGTCGAAGCGGTCTTTCGGGAAGAGGAAGTCGTAGCAGGGCGCGGGGCGCAAAGATGTGATGGACTGCGTCTCGGGCTCTGTGAACATGGGCGAGCCGCGGTCGGCGCGGGCGCGGGCGACGGCCCACGGCGGCTGCCAGTGGTGAATCTTCGGGATGATCTCGCAGTGGAGATTGTAGTCGGCGGCCGTCTCGCCGGGGAAGCGCACCAAGATGTTGTAGAGGTTGTTGATGCCGTAATAGGTCGCCCACTTAATCAGCTCAAGGTTGCGCATCCCCGTGGTGTGCTTGCGCATGAGCCGGAGGACGTGTGTGGAAAGGCTCTCGACGCCGGGCTGGATGGAGAAGAGGCCGCCGCGCCGCATCCGCTTGAGCTGTTCGCGCGTGAGGCTCGGGCGCACCTCGTAGTGGAGGCGTATGTCGGCGTTGGCCTCGGTCAGTCGGCCGAAGAGCGCGTCAATGTACTCGGGCGCGATGATGTTATCAATGGCGTTGAAGTCGAAGATGCCGTAGCGGCGCGAGAGGGCTTCGAGCTGCGCGACGACGTTCTCGACCGATTTGGCGCGGAACTCCATGCCGGCGCGGTTGAGGCCGCAGAAGGTGCAGTGGTTCTTCACGCCCCACCAACAGCCGCGCGCCGTCTCGATGGGGAGCAGCACGCCTTTCGCCTCGGGGTGGTTGTCGTACTTGCCCTCGCGCCGCGCGTAAAAATATTCGTCGAAGTCGGGCGTGGGCGTGCGATTCATGTCGGAGAGGTTGGGCGCGCGACCCGCGTACTCGACCTTTCCGTTTTCGCCACGCCACATGAGTCCGCGCAGGCCGCGCATCGACTCGCCCTTGTAGAGCCGCCCGATCATCTCGGGAAAAGAGTCCTCGGCGTCGCCGCAGTGGACGAAGTCCACCTCGGGGCAGCCGCGCATAATCTCTTCGGCGATGTCGTCCTCGAAGCTCGCGCCGCCCATGATGATGGGGATGTCCGGATGTCTCTCTTTGAGCGAGCGCGCGAGGGCGACGCTGGCGAGCGTCTGCTGGAAGACGACGGAGAAGCCGATGAGGCCGAAGCGCGCCCAGTCGATGCTCTCGACGCAGAAGTCTATGAACGCGGGCGCGGCCGCGTCGCGCACGCGGCGCAGGTCTTCGAGGGTGCAGCCGGCGCGCTGGCAGATGCCGGCGAGGTTGCCTTCGTAGATGCGGAAGTATTCGTCGTCGTCCGCGAACTCGCCGAAGGCCGCCTTAGTCCAAATCCACTCGCCGACCATGCTCGGGTAGACGTCCGCGATGACTTCGTTCAAGCGCCAGCCGACGTGCGTGCCGAAGTACATGAAGAGCGAGAAAGTCTGCGCGGTGATGCCCTGCGCTTCGAGGACGGGCTTGAGGAGTCCGAGTTGGAAGGATGGAAAGCGCGCCGAGAGCGTCGGCATGCTGACGAGCGCGACGGGCTTGAACTCACTACTTTTCATGTCGAACACAGAGACAGGAGTCGTGCGCGGAGTCGGCGGGCGCGCGGCCTGTCTGGTACAGGGCCGCGCTCCCGCCGCCTTCGCGCGTCACGACGTTTTCAATCGGCGTCCCGGCGACGCTTTACTTCTTCCTCTCGGGCGCTTCGGGCGCGACCTCCGGGATGGGACGCCGCGTGACGTCAGGCGCGATTTCGGGCTGAACCTCCGGTTTAATCTCCGGCGCGACCTCGGTAATGACCTCGGGCGCGATTTCGGGGATAACCTCCGGCTTTATCTCCGGCCTGATTTCCGGCGCGATTTCCGGAACGACCTCGGGCTTTATCTCCGGCCGTATCTCGGGCGCGAC
>DASUNL010000220.1:0-13051 GCA_036277175.1 Pyrinomonadaceae bacterium
AGCAGGCGCACGGGCCGCATGTTGATGTAGAGATCGAGGCCGCGCCGCATCCCCATCAGGATGTCTTCGGCGTGCTGGTTCGAGGGGACGCGCGGGTCGCCGAACGCCCCGGCGAAGATGGCGTCGAAGTCGCGCGAGAGCATTTCGAGCGCGCCCTCGGGGAGCGTCACGCCCTCGCTCAAAAACTTGTCCGCGCCCCAATCGAAATGGACTAACTCAAGCTCGACCTTGTGCGTCGCGCGCAGGTGTTCGAGCACGCGGACGGCCTCGGCCGTCACCTCGACGCCGATGCCGTCGCCGGGGACGACCGCGACTCTCTTCACGCTCCTCGTCATCAAAAACTCCGCCAGCCGCTTTTGAAGTTTCGTTGATTAGAGACGCGCCGCGCGCGCGACTCACAGGGGGACGCAGAGCACGGGTACGCGCGTGCCGCGCAGGACTTTCTCGGCGGTCGAGCCGAAGAGAAGCTCCTCGGCCTCGGTCGAGCGCCCGCGCACGCCCATCACGATCATCGGCATGTCGAGGTCGCGCGCGATTTTAAGAATCTCGACGAAGGGCGTGCCGACGACGATCATCCGCTCGACCTCGACCTCACCAAGCTCAACGCCGTCGAGCGACGCGGAGAAGTTGGCCTCGGCCTGTTGTCGCAGACGCTCCGTTATCTCTTCGCTCTTGCCGAGCGCGGCGGCCACCGCATCATTCACGAAGTCTTCGTCGATGACGTGGAGCAGGGTCAGGTCGCCGCCGGGCGAGGCGATGCCGGCGGCGACGCGCACGGCGTTGATTGAGCAGGCGGAGAAGTCGACGGGGACGAGTATGTCAGGGGAGTTCAGCATCGCGTTCCTCCGGGGTGGAAGGATTGCCGGGCGGGCGTCGGCGAGCGAAGGGCGCGGCGCGGACGCGCCCGCGCCACACGTTTTAAGACGGCGGCGTCTCCGGGTCGTCGTCGGTGACGACGACCTCCGGGGCCGCGTCGCTCGCGCGGTGCTCGGCCGGCACGCGCTCCTCGCGCTTGCGCCGCGCGAGCGTGCGCCCGCGCCCGGCCATCAGGTCGAGTCCCTTCTCGAAGAGTTTGAACGGGAGGTCGGCGACGGCCGCGATGGTCTGCGTGGCGGCGACGGCTTCAAGCTCGACGAGCGTCGTGAGTTTCTTTTGCAGTGGCATCTTGCGAAACTCCTGCCGGATGTCGGAAACCGTCTCCTCGGTCGTCTCGGCGCGCTCGGTCTGCGGGACGGGACTCAAGACGAGGTCGCCGCCGCGCTCGACCTTCGCCTGACACGCGAGTCGCTCGCCGGCGAGCAGACGCTCGGGGCTCAAATGCTCGCGCTCGGCGTTGGTGAGGGCGGAGAGAAGCGTCGCCCCTTCCTCGACCTTGACGGCGCAGGTGTCGCAAGTTCCCTTGCCCTCGCAGTCGGCGGGCAGGCGAACGCCCATGCGCTTGGCCGCCTCCCAAAGGTAAGTGCCTTCGGCCACGATGCCTGTGTGGCTCTGCCCGTCAATCTTCCACTCGACGTTGACGCTCATCCGAATGACCCTCGCGCGTGAAAATTCCAAACTCTGTTTTCGGGGGAAACCTGAGACGAACTTACACCCCGCGTGCGCTTCGCGCAAGGCCCGGAAAAGTGACGAGTGACGAGTTAGCTGTCAGCATTCAGCGTTCAGCACTCAGCTAAAGCCCTTTCCGGAAGCTGAGTGCTGAGAGCTGACCGCTGAACGCTTGCTTGTCACTCGTCACTCGTCACTCGTCACTGTTTTAGTGCGTGCTCGGGGCGGTGGCGAAGCGCATGCGCGGCTCGGCCGAAGACTCTTCGCGCTTGGCCTCGACGCCGAGCTTGCGCTGGCAGTCGGAGCAGACGCCGAAGATGCGCAGGGAGTGCTGGATGGGCATGAAGTGGTGCTCGGCGAGAATGGCGTCCTGTATGGCCTCAAGCTCGGCGGAGAAGAATTCGATGGTCGTCCCGCACTCGGTGCAGATCATGTGGTCGTGGTGCGGGTGCTTGTAGTTGTGCTCGTAGCGCATGCGCCCGTCGCCGAAACGCACCTCGCGCGCGAGTCCGGCTTCGACGAGGAGCTTAAGCGTGCGGTAGACGGTCGTGTGCCCGACCGAAGGGTCTTCACTCTTGACGAGGCGGTAGAGGTCTTCGCTCGACATGTGCTCCTCTGTGCGGAGGAAGACGTCAAGGATGAGGTCGCGCTGGGCCGTGCGCTTGAGGCCGGCGCGCTGGATGTGCTGATGGAAAATCTCTTTCTCTTCGGACATAAACTCCTTCGGCTCGGCGCGTCCTCTCGCGCGACTCGAAAATCCTTTCGGCGGCCCGCACATTTTAACACCCGCCGCGCGCCCTTTGCTAAGTATTTGAAGCACCCACGCCCCGCGTGCTATCTTCACGCCCTAAGCGCCGGGGTGGCGAAACGGGTAGACGCAACGGACTTAAAATCCGTTGGCCGCAAGGCCGTGCGGGTTCGAGTCCCGCCCCCGGCATTCAAGCTTTCATCCCTCCTGTCGGCTTTAGATAAGCCGCAATATTAGCCACAGAGGCACGGAGACACGGAGAAGAAGCAAAGAAAACTTAGAGGGAGGGTTGAATGGCTCAACCCTCCCTCTAAGTTTTCTTTCTTCCTTCGTCTTCCTCAGTGACTCTGTGCCTCCGTGGCTAATCCTTTAGCTCGTGTCTAAGAAGCGTCGGCGTGCGTCGGGGGGCGGGAGCATGCAGGTGTCGCGTCGGCCGAAGAGGCGGTAGCGGTGTCGCGCGAAGAGGTCGTAGAGGCGGTCGCGGATGGGGCGCGGGATGAGGCGCGCGGCGAGGAAGATTTTCCAAGGGCCGCCGAGGTACGAGGCGACGCGCAAGGCCGCCTCCGAGCGCACGTAGACGCGCTCCGGCCGCCCCTCGACGCCCGGCTCGACGTAGACGACCGAGTCGATTCCTTCGAGCTGCGGGTGGCGCGCGACGAGGCGGCGCGCGTAGTCGCTCTGCAAGGCCGCGAAGCGCATCGTCCCGCGCCGGTCGCTCTTGAGAACCGTCTGCACGGACTTGTTGCAGAACCCGCACACGCCGTCGTAGAGCAGCACCGGCCCGCTCTCTTCGCGCAAGCTCACTCGGGCACTTCCTTTCTCTCTCAAACCTTCCGCGAGACACGACTCTCTCAAGAACTTTCGGCGAGACTCGGCGGAGTGTGCGCGTCGACATCTCGACGTCCGCCTGCTCCTAACGTCTCGACGTCCGCCCGCACCTATTGTGTCGAAGTCAACTCAAGCGGGTCGGCGACTCGCGGCGCGGCGCGTGCGCCTTGAAACTCCGTCTCCCAGTCGAGCAGCGGTCGCACGAAGCCGGGGACGGGGCCGACGTAGTCGCCGCGCGCGGAGTCTTTGTGCTGGTTGTCTATGACTTGGAAGCCGACGGCGTTGGGCGCGCGCGCGTGGAGCTGAGTCGCGGGCGTGTGCGAGACGACAGACGCGCTGACGACCATGTGTCCCTCGGAGAGGAAGTTGCCGGGAATCCAGACCGTGCTCACGTAGCGGCCCGGCTCGCGCTCGCGGTAGCGCCAACGCTCGCCCAAGTCGTGCGCCGTGAAAATCAGCTCACCCTCCTCGTTCGACAACTCTATCTTCGGCGTCAGCACCGCGCCCGCGCGCAGAACGTCGTAAGTCAACTCGACGCCGACCGCGCGTCGGATGTCCGTGCTTCCGGCGGTCGCGCCTTCGGTGTCGCGCACGCGCACGCGCACGAGTCGCGCCGTGTCGCCTCCGGGCGCGTCCTCGCCGTCGGCCCAAGCGCGCTCGGCCGTCACGCGCCAACTCGCGCCGAGATATTCGTTGACGACGCGGTGCGACTCTCCGTCCTGAACGATGCGCCCCTGCTCAATCCAGATGCAGCGTCGGCACAGGCGTGTAAGGGCCGTCATGCTGTGCGAGACGAAGATGATGGTGCGGCCTTGGTTGCGTATCTCGTGCATCTTGTCGAGGCACTTCTGCTGAAACGTCACGTCGCCGACGGCCAGCACCTCGTCCATGAAGAGCACCTCCGAGTCGAGGTGCGCGGCGACCGAGAAGGCGAGCCGCAGGTACATCCCCGACGAGTAGAACTTGACGGGCGTGTCGATAAATTTCTCAAGCTCGGAGAAGGCGACGATCTGGTCGAACCGGCTCGCAATCTCGGCGCGACGCAGACCCAACACCGCGCCGTTCAGAAAGATGTTCTCGCGCCCCGTCAAATCGGGGTGAAAGCCCGTGCCGACTTCGAGGAGACTCCCGATGCGTCCGTAGACTTCGGTGCGCCCGGTGGTCGGGACGGTGATGCGCGAGAGGATTTTCAGCAGCGTCGATTTGCCCGCGCCGTTGCGGCCGACGAGTCCGAGCGTCTCGCCCGGCGCGACCTCGAAGTCGATGTCGCGAAGCGCCCAGACCGACTCGCCCTTCCAGCCGCGCCCGCGCCGCAGGTTTCGCAAGGGCGCGAGAAAGGCGCTCGCCACCATCTCGCGCAGCGTCGCGTACCCGGCGTCCAACTCGCCGATGCGGTAACGCTTGCTCACGTTCTCGACTCTGATGATGGGCTTCATAAGAGCGTTCAGCAATCAGCTTTCAGCGTTCAGCTTTTTGCCGCTAACGATACTCGACTGTCTGCGTTCAGACTGAACATCGCCAACACTCAAAAGCTGAAAGCTGACGGCTGAATGCTGACAGCTTTTCATATCACGTCGGCGAAGCTCCGCTCCAAGCGGTTGAAGGCGTAGACGGAGCAGACGAGGACGGCGGCCGTGACGGCGGCCGAGAAAGAGAGCGCGCCCCAGTCGAAGGCGCGGCCCGTGACGGACGCGCGCACGCCCTCGACGACGCCCGCCATCGGGTTCAGGAACAGCACCCAACGCCACTTCGGGGGCACGACGCTCGCCGGATAGATGATGGGCGTCAGGAAGAACCAGACCTGAAAGATGAAGGGCAGGATGTGTCGCACGTCGCGGTACTTGACCATCAGCGCGGCGAGCCATGTCCCCAAGCCGAGCGAGAGTAAGACCGTCAGCAGCACGAGCGCGGGCAGCATCAGGAGGTTTAAGCCCGGCGCGAACCCGTAGTAGAGCATCAGCCCGAAGAGGATGACGGAGGCGACGGCCAAGTCGACCAAGCACGCGCCGATGGTCGCCGCCGGGATGAGCACGCGCGGGAAGTAGACCTTCGTAATCAGGTTCGAGTTGGCGACGAGGCTCACGCTGCTCTGCGTGACGGCGTTTGCGAAGAACGTCCACGGCAGGAGGCCGCAGTAGAAGAAGAGGAGGTGCGGCATGTCGTCCGTGGGGACGCTCAAAAGCCCGAAGAAGAGGGCGAAGACGAGCATCATCACGAGCGGCTGGATGACGGCCCACGACGCGCCCATCACCGTCTGTTTGTAGCGCACCTTGATGTCGCGCCAAGTGAGGAAGTAGAGCAGTTCGCGGAAGCGCCAGAGGTAGCGCAGGTCGCGGAAGCCGAGCGAGGCGCGCGCGTCGTTGGCGACGACCGGCTCCGAGGGGAGCGCGTAAGCCCTCGCCGCCGTGACGTCCTCCGCCGCAATCGTCCGTTCGCCCGTCATCACTCGCCGCAGATTATTGCACGCCGCGCGCCCCTAACGTAAACGCGCCCGCCGATGACGCACGCGCGGCCCGAAGGAATTTGAGAGGCGCGCTAAAAAACAAGGGAGGGCATTTTTACTGCCCTCCCCTTGCGGAGTCGGAAGCCTTGCGCGCGACTCACGAGCGGCCGAGGATGAAGAAGAAGTCGCTGCCGGGCAGGAAGCTTCCGAAGTCGGCCTCGACGGGGCCGGGCTTGACGCGCTCGACCGACTTCTTGATGTCGCCGAAGGTGAGATAGCCCGTGCCGGGGTAACTGCGCAGAGCTTCGAGCATCTTGGCGGCGAAGGGCGAGTGGCGTCCGGGCACGCCGTCCGAGACGGGGACGTTCGCGCCCGAGGCCAGAAAGATGCGCGTCGTGAACTCTGACTTCTTCTTGAACAGTTCGAGGCCCGTGAACATGCTCGTCTGGCCGGTGTCCTCGCGGCTCTTGCGGCTGAAGTTCTTACGGACGTGGTCGGTGAACGTCCCGCCGAAGCAGACGTCGAGCGAGACGAGGATGTGCGGGCAGTTGATGTTGTCGACGACGCTGTTGAGACGCGAGTGGGCGAGGTAGCCGACCTTGTTCACGTCGTCCTTGCGCGAGTCGCGGGCGACGATGAAGCCCTCTTTGACGACCTCGTCGAACGTGCCGTGGCCGGCGAAGAAGATGAAGAGCTGATCCTCCCCCTTGAACTCGCGCCCGGCGTACTCGCGCAGCACCGTGAAGATGTCTTCGAGCTTCGGGTTCTCGACGACGCGCGTATCGAAGCCGTAGTTCTCCTTCAGTTCCTTGGCGATGGCGCGCGCGTCGAGCACGGGGTTCGAGAGGTCTGTGAAGCCCTCGTCGTCGTAGTCGTTGATGGCGAAGAGCAGCGCGTAGTCCTTGCCCTCGCGCCGCGCGGCGACCGCTTTACCGCCGTCCGAAGGCGTCGCGCCACTGGTGATGTCCCTGCTGGGCGCGGCTTGCGCGTCGGCCCGCGCGACGATGGCGGCGGCGGTGTCGGCGGCGACCGTCTTCGGCTTCTCAGGAGCGGCCTTTTTCATCGCTACGAGCGGAAAGTCTTCGCCGACCTCGTACATCTTCGGGAAGACGATTTCGGCCTTCGCCTCAAGGCGCAGCTTAGGCATCTTGCCGTACATGTGCGCCTGTAGCTCGCGCGTCGTGATTCGGCCGTCGCCGCTCAGGTCGGCCTCGCCCTTGAGCCCCTCGATGAGCGCGTAGCTGAACTCGCCGTGCCCCCACTCGGCGCGCTCGAACGTCAGGGCGTCCATCCCCATCACGACGATGTTCTTGCCGGCCAGCTCTCGAAGCTCGTCGCTCTCGCCGGCGATGCTCGACGAGAGCTTGTTGAAGGCCGAGCCGGAGTGGCACGAGTCGAGCAGTATCAACTGCTGGCGGGCCTGAATCTTCGACGTCCACGCGCCGAGCAGACGGCCCGAGATGCCCTTGGCCGCGAGTTGCGCCTTGTCGCTGACCGTCCCGATGTCGTAAGTGAACATGTGGAAGGCGGGCGCGCCGCCCGCCGCGTCTTCAACTACTGAGCCGTTGCCCGCGAAGTGGAAGACGAACGTGTCGAAGGGGCGCGCGGCGGCGGCGATTTTGCCGAACTCCTCTTCGATGGCGGCGCGCGTCGCCTGCGCGTCGGTGAGCGTCCGCACGCGGACGGCGTCGAAGACGTTTTTGCCGCCGCGCTCGATGGCCGAGGCGAAGTCGCGCGAGTCGGCCACCGAGTACTTCAGATTGTAGTTCGGGTCTTGGTACTCGTTGATGCCGATGGTGAGGACATAGAGGGTGCGGTAATCCCAGACGTCGGCCCGCGCGGGCAGGGCGACGAGGAGGACGGCGAGGCAGAGCGCGGAGGCGATGAGGGACTTCATGGGGGGCTTCCTTTCAAGGGTTCGTTTGCGGGGTGGCGCAAAGAGTCGGTGACGTGTGTTGAGAGCCTTTATGACGCGCGGCGGAAACCGTGGCCCGCGCCGTCGGCGGGCCGGAAAGAGGCGGACGCTACGCGCGGGAAAATATGTCAATTCGCGCGGCAAGTCAAATCATTCCCGACCGCCCGCCGCGCCCGCGCGCCGGACAAGTTTTTGATTGACAACCCCGGCCCGGCGAGTGTAGGTTTCGGGACGCCGCAGTTGAAACGACGCCCGGCTGGCGCTCTCGTCGTCAAGCCGGTTCGCACCGGCAGCCCTTCGCGGCCGCCGCCTGAAAGTCAAGGGCTTTCTCTCCACGTCAACTCGTCGCCCGGTGCGAACCCACACGCCACTCGCTCATCGTCGTGCGTAAGTGACACGCAGACGCGCGCGCAAACCCTGCCGCCCGAAGAGAAGAAGATGAATTACCGCACACTCGTCTCCGTCGTCCTCGCCGCCCTGCTCTCTTTGTCGAGCCTGCCGCACGCTCTCGCCAGCGAGGGCCGCGCCGAAGTCTCCATCGACACGCTCCGCGAGCAGATACGTGGCCTCGAAGCCGCCGCCAGAGACTCTTCGGCCACGCCCGAGGTCGAGAGCCTCAACGCCGAGTTCCTCAACGAGAAGCGGCGCGAGTTGGTGCGCCTGCTCGCGAGCCGGAGCGCGGCCCTGCGCGCCTACCTCGCGTCGGCCGGCACGGCCCTCAACGAGCGCGAAGGCGAGCGCGTCCGTCAGGCGATTGAAAAGCTCGACGCCGAAGTCGCGTCGCTCCAAGCCGCTCGGCCCGGCGCGGGCGCGGCCGCCGCGACGGCCGCGACGCGACCGGCGGGCGAGGTCAGGTACGCGAACGCATGGGCCAACGCCGAGGCGGCCGCGCGCAACCTCCCCGCCGCGTCCGCGCAGGAGGAGTCGCGCCTCACGTTGGAAAAGAAGCAGCGCGCCTTCGATGCGTGTAACCGATGCAAGTCGCCGGAAGGCTCGTTCATGATTGACGCGCGGGCCAACGTCGCGGCCGAGCAAGTCATGATGGGCGAGACGCGGACGAAGGTGCAGCGGAAGAGGTATCGCAAGGGCGACCGCGTCAACGTCTCGGTCTACAACATGAACCCGTTCCTCTACAAGTACACGGTCTTGGTCGAGGGCCGGCCCGTCATCGAGACCGAGCACCTTGAGTTCCTCGAAAAACTCGGCGGGCCTCTGGTCGGCGACCTCGACGGCAAGACTACGACGAGAGAAGTCGGCGGGCAGGGGGCGGGCAGCCCCGTGATGCTTCTGCGCGAGGCCGGCGCGGCGGCGGCCGACGCACGCCGCGCCTGCACGGGCGACGCGGGCGAGGCACTCGAATACGTCGCCTCCGTCCAGCAGAAGGTCGCGAAGGCCGAGGAGAAGCTCGACGCCGATTTCGCGTACCTGCGGAAGAAGCACAAGGCCGCCGAGGCGCAGTACACCGCGACGCGCCGTGCGCTCTACGACCCGCTCGCCGACTGCGTGGAACTGTGCCGCGCCTCGGCCGAGTACACCGTCTACATGGAGGAGAACCCGCTCGGCACGATGATCGAGGAGGTGGAGGCGCAGATCGACAACATCCTCGAACTCACCGCCGAGCTGGGCGTCGCGCTCGCGCAGTTCAACCAGATCAATCAGGCGCAGGGCGCGCAGTGTAAGGTGAAGCTCAGGGGCTTCGACTACGCCTCGTCGCTCGCCTCTTACAAGACGCGGGTCGACCTGAACGCGACGGCGTATGGCAACAAGCTCGTCGAATGGAACAACGATAACGAGCGGAGATACGAGAGGCTCGACGCCCGCATCGCGTCGGTCATCAACCACCCCGACCAGACGCTCCGTCAAGAGTTTCTCATCGGGCAATATGAGACGGCGACCGACGTGACCATCACGCTCGCGTGGCAGAGGCTGCCCGATGAGTTGCCCTTCGAGGGCGACTTCAAGGAGAACGGGAACGGGAACGGAAGCGGGAACGGTGGCGATGGCGGCACCGATACCGCCTCCCGTAGCGGCGCGCGCAACGCGCGGCCCGCTGGCGGCCCCGCCGCGACCGACGAGAGCAGTGCGGTCGAGGCCCAGCGTCTCTTTACCGTCAGCACCAAGAAGACCGATCTGAATTTCGGCGGCGGCCCGCGCTTCGCCCTCTCGGCCGGCCTCGTCTACAGTCCGTTCCGCAGTCAGAAGTTCGGCATGGTGAAGGGCTTCGAGCGCGACGCGGCGGGCAACATCGTCGGCGAAGCGCCAGAGCTGACCGACGTCGTCGGGGTCACGGACGAGTCGGAGTCGCGCGTCGGCCCGCTCCTGATGTTGAGCACGCGAATGACGGAGTTCCGCGACAACAACATCTTCTTCTCGCTCGGCATCACGGCCACACGCGAGTCGGGCAACACCGACGTCGAGTATCTCGTCGGGCCTTCGATTAACCTCTTCGACCGCCGCCTCTTCCTCACGGCGGGCGGCTACGCGGGACGCCAGAACGTGCTCGCCGGCGACACGCACCTCGGCGCGAAAATCACTTCCGATACGAACATCACGCGCAAGGAGTTTCGCTGGAGGCCCGGCTTCAGTCTCACCTACCGCATCAAGTTCGGCGACGAAGACCCGCCCCCCGCGCAGTAGCCTTTAACTTTCTGAAACTAGCGAAGGGGCGGCCGTCAACTTCTGACGGCCGCCCCTCTCTTCGTGCGTCGCTAATCCGCGAGCTACTGCGCGCGGATGATGATGTCCACATCCTTGGTCGCCCACTCGTCGAGGCCGGGGTTAGCGCCCGCCGCCACGTCGCGGGTCTTGTTCGTGGCCCGGTCGAAGAGGCGCGCGAATGGCGTCTTGCTGCCGCGACTTTCAGTCGTGCTGCGCATCGCGCTCGCCTGAAGGAGCGGCGTGAAGTCAACGTAGCTGTTAGTCGCGATGATTTTCAAAGACTCGACGCCCGACGGCGGCCCGACCCACAGGGCGTCGGTCGTCACGCTCTGGCCCGCCACGAGCTTGAGCTCCCGCCCGACGGGCGGCCAAGCCTGCTGGATGTTCCCGCTCGTCCCGAGCGTGAGCACCGTCAGAAACAGGTCCTTGCCCGACGTATTCTGAAACTCAAGAACGAAACCCTCGTTCGCGTTGAAGTCGCGGTCGCAGCGCACGCCCGCCGAGTCCAGACTGTCCTCGGCGGTCTTCTCGGTGATGTCGTTGGTGTTCACCTGCCCCTTCACGCAGTGGAGCGACATCTTCAACTGCTCGCCGAGCGGCGAGCCATCGTTGCGCAGGCCCTTGACGCCGAGCTGGCGCGCACGCTTGTTGAGCGCGTCGGCGATCTTCGCGGGGGTGTCGGGCGAGTCGGGCCGAAACCAGAGGTCGAAGAGCGGAAGGCCGCTGCGCGACGTGAGGTAGACGACCGGGTCGTTCATGCCCGGCTCCAGCGGGCCGCGCGTCGGCTGCTTGTTTCGGTCTTCGAGGAACTTCGAGTAGGTGTCCTGCACGAGTGTCACGTCCCACTTCCTCGCCTCGTTGGCGCGCGCGAACGGGTTCGCCATGCTCGCGAACTCGACTATGTTCGCGTCCGCCCTGCCCTGCACGGCGGCGACGAGCGCGGCCGGCGGCGGCGGCACCGCGCCACGCGCGCCCGGCGCGGTGTCGAGCGCGACGACGAGCTTGTCGCCCGAGAAGTAGGGCGTGGCGAGGACGACCTTCGACGCGGTGGAGACGGCCCCGCTTGCCTCCGTCACCTTCGCCACCGACGAGAAGGGGTTGGACGTGACGACCTGCGCGACGGCGACGCGGTCTTCCGCGCCCTGCAACTTCGTCGCCTCCGGCTTGTAGAGCGAGATGAAGGCGTCCTTCCGGACGCCGTGGACTGTGCCGAGGTTGACGGTGACGCTGTCGGTCGAGACGTTAAGGACGCGCGCGTAAGGGCGGGCGCGCTCGTCGGCTCCGCCGAAGACGTAGCGGTCGAGGTCGCCCTCGACCTGCGGCGTCTGGTAGTTGTAGCCCATGTCGCCGACGGCCGTCGGCAGCTTCTCGCGTAGCTCGCGGTAGGTCGAGGCCGGCTTGACGCGCAAGACCTGCACGAGGCTAAAGGTCATCACGCCCTGCTTGCGCATTCGGCCGTTCGCGACGGGGACGCCCACCTCGTAGGAGAGTTGTTCGGGCGCGCAGCCGGAGATGGCCGCGTAGTTCTGTATGCGCGACGCGCCGGTGCGCAGAGTCGGCGCGCTGCCGTTGCCGAGGTTGCGCTCGCCGCCCACACGACGCGCGCCGCCCCCTTCGAGCGCGGCGGCCTGCGGGTTGCCGGCGGCGGGCTTGACCTTGCGCGGGACGGCCGCGTCGCCGCGCGTCGCCGAGCCGGAGTGGCAACTGTCGAGGATGAAGGTGATGTTCTGCGTGTGTGTGCTGAGCGCGCCGAACCACCCGTCAACCTCGTCGTCGATGATGTCGCCCGTGCCTGTAAAATCCGGAACCGAGCGTCCGTTGCGGAGCTTGCGAAAGCTGTCGCGGCTGTCGGAGGCGACGAGCGTCTCGTCGATGCCGTCGCCCTCGTCCTTTTTAATCGCGGGTCGGGCCGTGCCGCCGTCAACGTCGTCGGCCGTCGAGCCGTGGCCGCTGTAGTAGAAGACGACAATCGCGCCGGGGTTCGTGCGCGCCTTCTCGATGAGGAACGAGTTGACGGCCGCGATGATGTTGGCGCGCGTCGGCTTCGCGTCGGCCGCGCGGTTGGAGCTGAGGAGGACGCGGATGTTCTCCGGCGTGTCGGGAAACTTGTACTGCTCGACGAGCAAACTCTTCATCTCGCTGACGTCGTTCTCGCAGCCCGAGAGGTCGGTGACGGTGCTCGACATGTAGTCGCTGATGCCGATGAGCAGGGCGAACTTCTTGACCGATGCCGACGCGGGGCCGGCCTGCGCGCGCGTGCGTGCGCTCGGGAGCGCGCTCTGTGAGCGTGCCGAGGCGCGCCCCGCGCGGCCGCGACGCTCGGCGGCGCTCGACGCGGGCGGCATGAGGGCGCAGACGGAGAGGGCGCAGACTGTCAGGAGCGTGAGCAGGGGGTTGGGTCTCATTAGGGAATCCTCCAAGGCTTTCGCGGGTCGTGTGGGATGGGCGACGCAGGCGCGGCCGGTGAGACCCGGCGCGTCACTCTCGGCGCGTCGTTCAAACAAACGGGAGAAACGGTCTACAGCAAAGCTTCCGTCGGCTGGCACTGTGGAGCGAGACGTGCGGTGCGGCGCTCGGAAGGAAGTCGATTCAGGCGATGCGACGAAAGATTAATTCGGCGCGGCGCGGCTGTCAACAAAGTTCTCGACGGGCCGTCGAAGACGCCCTAATAAAAAGCGGCCGCGCAAGTCGAACACGCGCGGCCGCTCATTTTTTATCCCATCGCTTACCAGCGACGAGTCGTACGAGCCGTCTCCCACGCCGACTCCTGCCGCGCGCCCGTGAAGGCCGCAACGCGCACGTCGCCGCTCAGGCTGAAGGTCTGCCTCGAAGGGCTGAACGTGACGCCCGGCTTCGAGGCCGTGAGCGTGTAGCTCGTGCCGCCGGGCAGGTCGTTGAAGGAGAAGTAGCCCGC